>DATGCC010000754.1:0-4223 GCA_035312345.1 Rhodothermales bacterium | reverse complement strand
ATACGCCGTTTCGGGCGATGAGCAGGTTTTCGAGAAGTACAAAGATGCCATCTCCGTGCCGCTGGGCTACCGGCAGGCCCGCGTCGAGTTGGAGGCAACGAACCCGGAGCCCAATATGATACGTGCGGGCCTGATCCAGGGCCGTATGCACCCAGACGATGCGCAGATAGGGGCGGTGTGGGCCTTCCGGCTGGTCCGCCGCGTAGGCCCTGCCACGCAGGCGTTTCGGCTGTGGACCGAGGCTGACCTGCTCGTGACGCAACTCGAATCCCTTGCCAGCCAGATCCACCTTGCCGTAGAAGCAGGCAACACGGAAAGCGATCAGGTCGCGTCGATGTTGCAAGAGGTGGAACGGCTCAACGTCAACCTGACGACGCTGGAAGGGGCTTTTTCGAGTACGCTTGGGGACGCAGCCCGGTGGGTGCGGCGCTTTGTGCTCTGGAGCGTTGGTATTGCCGCCTTCTCCTTATTACTGCTCGGGCTGGTTCCGTCGTGGCGAATGCTCAAGCGGCTCAAAGATTCCGAAGAAAAATTCCGGCGGCTCTTCGAGCAATCACGTGATGCGATTATGCTGATTACGCCGGGTGGGACGGTGGCCTACGCCAACCCGGCGGCCTATGCGCTTTTCGGGCATGACCCCGCCGACAAAAATCCGTGGGGGGATCGTCCGATGGAACAGGCATTTGTGAACGACCGCGAGCGCAAAAATCTTGCAGGGGTGCTCCGCAAGCACGGCTTCATTCGCGGTGCCGAAGTCGAACTCCACCACGCCAATGGGACGCGCATCGAGGCGCTCATTACGGCTACGGTTATTCTGGACCGGCGTGGAAAGCCTGTCGGCTACGAAAGCATCATCCGCGACATCAGCGACCGCAAACGGACCGAGCGCCGGATGCGGCTGCTGGAACGCGCCGTCGAGGCCAGCGGCAACGTCATTCTCATCAGCGACGCTACGCACCCGGATTTTCCGCTAGTTTACGTCAACCCGGCATTCGAGCGCATGACAGGCTACACCGCCGAGGAAGCCATCGGGCAGGACGGGTTTTTCCTGCTGAGCGCCGACGAGGAGGCGTCTAAGCACACCCGCGAGGAACTGCGGGATGCCCTGGGCGAGGCCGCCGAGCGCCGCGTCGTGTTGCGCAACCAGCGCAAGGATGGCCGCCCGTTCTGGAATGAACTGAGCTTCGCGCCCGTTTATGACGACGATGGTCAGATCATCAACTACGTTGGTATTCAGACCGATGTCACCGAAATCAAGGAAGCCGAAGAGGCGCTGAAAAAGGCGCTGGCCCGCGAGAAGGAACTGAGCGAGATCCAGGCGCGGTTTGTGTCGATGGCTTCGCACGAGTTTCGTACGCCGATGGCGACGATTCTCTCGTCTGCCGAACTCGTCGAGCGCTTCCGCCACCGCTGGAACGACGAGCAGACGCTCAAACACCTGCGACGCATCCAGAGCAGCGTACAGAGCATGACAAAGCTGCTGGAAAATGTGCTGCTGATCGGCAAGGCAGAGGCAGGACGGCTCTTCTTCAGCGCCGAAGACATGGATCTGACCCAGTTTAGCCGCGAACTGGTCGAGGAAATCTGGATGGGTCTGGGTGAGCAACGACGCATCAAGGTGACGCTCCCACAGCAGGCACTGGTGGCACAGGCAGACTCCGAACTGATCCGCTCGTTGTTGAGTAACTTGTTGACCAATGCCGCCAAGTATTCCTCCTCGGACAGCCTGGTCTCGTTCAGCCTGAAAAAGGAAGGCGAGCAGGCGATCTTCTGTGTCGAAGATGAGGGCATTGGCATTCCAGAAGCCGACTTGCAACACGTTGCTTCGCCCTTTCATCGGGCTGCCAACGCCGAGACGATTCCCGGTACGGGCCTGGGCCTGTCCATCGCCCACCGCGCCGTGGATCTGCATGGCGGTACCCTGCGCATCCACAGCGTAGAAGGCGAAGGCACCCGCGTAGTGGTTACATTGCCCTTGCAAACGAAACGGCCTGCTAAACCCGTAGCGCTGTCATCGGTGGAAGAATCGTAAATCTTGCAAACGTGCGCGTGCTCAGAGACAGTTGTCTCAGCAGAGCACCTTCGCGTTTACGATGGGAATCTGCGATTTCACGCATCCCGTTTCACGAACCCAGTAGTCTGTGGAGAGAAGGTCCTATGAGGACAATACTTGTCATCGAAGATGATCCGAATGTGCGAGACAATATGCACGATCTGTTGCAGGCGGAGGGCTTTTTTACGGTGGGTGCTGCCGACGGGCGCGAAGGGCTGAAGGAAGCACACCTTCGCCAGCCCGACCTCATCCTGTGCGATGTGATGATGCCCGACGTGGACGGCTACGAGGTGCTACAGCAACTGCGCCGCCAGCCCGAGACTAAAAACATTCCTTTCATTTTTGTCACGGCCAAGATCAGTCGGCAGGATCAGCGCGCCGGAATGGATCTGGGCGCAGACGATTATCTGGTCAAGCCCTTTACGGCGCAGGAGTTGCTCAGCGCCGTTACGACGCGGCTCGAACGCCATGAGGACCACCATGACTGGTACCAGGAGCGCCTCGAAGAAATGCGGAGCAACCTCTCGCGTACCTTGCCCCACGAACTGCGCACGCCGCTTTCGTGCATCCTGGGCTACTCCGAGTTTCTGCTGGAAGTGGTCGATAGCATCGAGCCTGAGGAGTTGAAGACGATGCTGGGCGAGATCAATGCGTCCGGCAAACGGCTGGAGCGGCTGGTAGAAAACTATTACCTCTACGCCCAACTCGAAGTCTCTGCCACCGATCCTGACTGGCGCTCGACGATGCTAGGCCAGGGCCTCAGTCGCCCCGAACAGGTCGTCGAACGTCTTGTCCGCCGCCTCGCTGAACGGCACGACCGGATGCAGGACTTGCAGATGAACCTGAGTGGAGCCGTAGTGCGGATGCAGGATATCTACCTCGAAAAAATCGTCGAAGAGTTGCTCGACAATGCGTTCAAGTTTTCTGCACCGGGTTCCACCGTCCGCGTGATGGGCCTGCGCGAGGCGGATTTCTACGTGCTGGAGGTGACCGACGAAGGGCGTGGCATGACGGAAGAGCAGCAGCAGTTCGTAGGTGCCTTCGTGCAGTTCGAGCGGGGCTATTACGAGCAGCAGGGTCTCGGTCTCGGCATGACCATCGCCCGCCGCCTTGCCGAACTTCACAAAGGCGAACTTCGCATCGAAAGCGTGCCAAAGCAAGGCACCTCGGTATGGGCCTGGATTCCGCTGGCTACGTGAAAAATTGAGTTTGGCGGTGAAAAGAATAGGGAGGAGAACCCTCCGACTCACAAATACAACACCAGCGCGAAGTAGTGGCAGAGGCTGCCCGCCAGCACAAAAAGGTGCCAGATGGCGTGGTTAAACGGTAGCCGGTCCCACACAAAGAAAACCACTCCGGCGGTATAGCATAGGCCGCCTGCCGTGATCCAGGCCAGGCAGCCCAGCGGAGCCGCTGCGATAAGCGGTTTGATCGCTAGTACAATCAGCCAGCCCATCGCCAGATAAACCAGGGTGGAAAGGATCGGGTAGCGGCCCATGAAGAAGAGCTTGAAGACCACCCCAGCGAGCGCAATGCCCCATTCCAGGCATAGGAGCGTCCAGAGCCAGCTGCCATCGAAGTAGAGGAGCACGAACGGCGTATAGCTGCCTGCGATGAACAGGTAGATGGCTATATGATCAACGACGCGGAGGATCTGCTTGATGCGTGGTGAGCGGAAGCTGTGGTACAGCGTCGAGGCTGCATACATCAGCACCAGCGTCCCGCCAAAGATGCTGCATCCCACAATCGCGCTGATCTCGCCTTGAGCTACCGCAAAGATGAGGAGCACAACCAACCCTACGATGCTCAGAAGCAGTCCGATGCCATGGGTGATGCTGTTGGCCCATTCTTCGGCGCGGGCCCATCGGGTGAGGCGGGTTTTTGTTGCTGACTGGGACATCACGGTATCGGGCAGGTCGACTTGGTTTGTCTTATGCGTCGTTCAAGTCCATCGGGTTTCGTTATCGCGCCGCCCGCGTGAAACAATCCCGTTTTATGTTGAGAGGGTCTGGGCTTTTATGTGAGTATTTTAGTACGGACTGTGCTATATGAGTATGGACATGTGTAAAGAAGGCAAATGCCTTAAATGGTCTGTTTTGGCAGGTGAGCCTTCATGGTCTCCTTGCCACGACGACAGCGCGAGACCGTGTTGTCGCAACACGACCGCGAT
>DATGCC010000753.1:0-4959 GCA_035312345.1 Rhodothermales bacterium | reverse complement strand
GGGCTGGAGGCCGTAAGAGAGCAGCGTCTTGACGGAGTGCTGCGTTGGCTTCGTCTTGAGTTCGCCCGCCGCCGCCAGATACGGTACCAGCGTCAGATGCACGTTGAGCGTGTTGCGCACGCCAAGTTCATAGCGTAGCTGCCGAATGGCTTCGAGATAGGGCTGGCTCTCAATGTCGCCCACAGTGCCGCCGATTTCTGTAATCACCACATCAAACTCGCCCGTCTCGCCGAGCTTCTGCATCCAATGCTTGATCTCGTCGATGATGTGGGGAACGACTTGCACGGTCTTGCCCAGATAGGCCCCGGCGCGCTCTTTCGTAATGACTTCCAGGTACACCCGCCCGGTGGTGACGTTGTTGGCCTGGCTCGTCGGGCGGCCCAGAAAACGCTCGTAGTGCCCGAGGTCGAGATCGGTCTCCGCGCCGTCGTTGGTGACGTACACTTCGCCGTGCTCGTACGGGTTCATCGTCCCCGGATCGACGTTGATGTAGGGATCGAATTTCTGGATGGTGACACGCAGGCCACGCGCTTCGAGCAGCCGCCCGAGCGACGCACACACGATGCCTTTGCCGAGAGACGACGTAACGCCGCCGGTGACGAAAATATACTTGGTCTGCACGGAGAGGTACCCTTTCTTTTTAGAAACAAACAGCGCGACACACGGCAACGTTTCGGGCTAACCTGCCCGCCGAAGGTGAAGATTAACCAGAAAAAACCGCGTGCTGAAGGGCACAAACGCAAAGAGGTGCCCGCCTAAAATACAGCTTTCGGCGGTTGGATAAAAGCAGAAATAGAAAGAGATGTCAATGAATTTTGACAGCGGCTGATTTTACAGCGCGAAAAGATAGCGGAGCCGATTTGCTACTTCAGTCTGCTGATCTGAAGACAAGCTGCCTAGCTCACGAACAATCAGGGAAGCAGAAACTGTTATCAAACGATGTAAACGAACAACCGAGGTGACTTTCAAACCTGTCTCTTTAAAATCAGGTGCGGTGCTATCCAGGATCAAATCGGTCTTGCCCAGATCAGACGGCATGCGGCTCGTGATAAAAGCAAGGACCAGATGCTGAAAAGGTCCTATCGAATCGGTCAAACAAACCGCTGGGCGCAGCTTCGTTGCAGAGAGATCATCAAATGGGAAAGGAATGAGGACAACCTTGCCTTTGATCATTGGTCAGGATGAAAATGGTTTACCATCCTCCACTGTGTAGATGTCTTCTTCTGCATCTTCTAGGAAAGCGAAAGCGGGATTGCGAGCTGCTGCCTGTAACCACTGTTGCTCCGAAATGTCCTCCTCCGCAAAGAGCAAAATGACGCGAACAGGCCCTTTGTGCGAAGGGGCTATCGGTGTATCGAGGCGAAGCTGCCCATCTTCATCCACGATGCCCGTCATTTCAATTGCTTCCATAACGCGTCTCCTGTGCTTGCCTATAAGGGCCGTTTGCTCTGAAATGCCGCCGTTCTCAGACGGGTTCCACTAGGGTTTCTGCGCAATCACGAGCAGCCCCGTACCCGCCTCGTTGTCCTGCCGTACATCAACCGCGTTGAGCAACAAGCCAGCGGGCAAGGCGAAGAGATAGTACAGCGGAAGCAAAAGGAGAAAGCCCCACGTCCTGCCAAGCAATTGAATCGGGCGCTTGATGAGCATGCGCCACGCCAATGAGCCGTAGGGTCCGTACGTGTAGATCGACTTCATAGGCGTCAGCCCGGCCTCGCGCAGCTTGTCTTCGAGCTCATCCAGATTGTAGCCATCGCGGACGTGTTCTTCGATGAAGCTGGTGTCGCCCTCGTCCTGCACACCCGAGCCGCCAAGGTCCGATGGGGTATTGATGAGCACATAACCACCGGGCCGCAGCACCCGAGCAAAATGCCGAAAAACGCCTCGGTCATCCTCAATGTGTTCCATCACATCCACCGACAGGATGAAGTCGAACGGCCCATCGGTTTGCAGGTCGGTGAGGTCTTCGTAAGCAAGTGTAACCTGGCTGGCTTGCGGCGTCTTGTCCAGAAAGCGGCGGGCGTTGGCAAGGTAGTCGTGCTTGACATCGACGGCCAGCACGTCGGCGTTGGGAAAGGTGCGCGCCATGAAATAGGCGTACTGCCCGAAGCCCGTCCCGGCATCCAACACGCGAATGGATTCGCCAGCAGGCATCGCGCCGAGCAATTGACGCACTTCGCGGCGGACGTACCAGGCTCGCAGGAAAAACATGTTGAGCAAGCCATAGAACAACTTCTGCAACAGCGGCCATCGGCTGAAAAAACTACCCAGGCGGTCTTTTACGGGATCGTACAGCATATGTATGAAGGGTTGGGAATAGCGAACTAAGAACGACGCGGTTGCAAGTGTAGGATTTGTTCGACCGCGGCAGTGACATCGGGTACAACGTAATCGGGCTGCGCTGTCGCCTTCTCCTCAGCGCCATAACCCGTCTCTACAAGAAGCGTTGCCATGCCGAGCCGACGGCCCGGTTCGAGGTCGCTCTCTTTATCACCTACGACGAAGGAACGCGCCGGGGCGATGCCCCACTCACTGATGGCTTGCTCGAACATACCTGTGCCTGGCTTGCGCAACGGACTGACCTTCCGATAACGCGGGATGCTACCTTCAGGATGATACGGAGCGTGGTAGAACGCATCAATGTGCGCCCCCGCCTGCTGCAAGGTTTCTTGCATAAAAACATGTAGCCGATGGACGGCTGCTTCGTCGTAATACCCACGAGCCACGCCTGCCTGATTGGTAACGACGATGACCAGCAACCCGGCCTCGTTGAGTTGACGAATCGCCTCTTGTGCACCCTCGATCCAGACGAAATCATCGACGCGGTGCAGATACTGGACCTCCACATTCAACGTCCCATCGCGGTCTAGAAAAACAGCCGCCTTTTCGCTCGTCGTCATCGTATCCAGGTCTGCATGCCCACATCGGTGAAGCCAACGTGGACGACTTGCGCTCCGCGTTCTTCCAGCGCTTCGACAACCCGATGCCGCCGATCAAAACCTGTAAAGAAAAACATGAAACCACCGCCGCCTGCTCCTGAAACCTTGCCCCCCAGCGCCCCCTCGGCACGGGCCGCTTCATAGAGTTCGTCGATGAACGGATTGGAGATCTTGCGAGACATCTGCTTCTTGACGCACCACGCCTCGTGCAACAACGCACCCACCCTTTCTAGTTGACCGGTCAGCAGGGCCTGCTTCATCTCCGATGCCAGCAACTTCGTCCGGTCCATGGCTTCCACTGCTTCGTCGGCATGGCGCTCGTAGTTGTCTATCTGGTCGCTGATAATATCCGACGAGTAACGGCTCTGACCGGTGTAGGCCAGCACCAGCGCATACTCCAGCTCGCCGATCCATTCGGGCGGCACCCGCAGGGGATTGACCAGCACATCGGTCCCTTTGAACTCCATAAAATTGAAGCCGCCAAACGTAGCGGCATACTGATCCTGCTTGCCTCCTTTGATACCCAGATCCTCGCGCTCGATCTCAAAAGCAAGGCGTGCCGTTTCGTAGCGGTTCAACCCGAGTTGAAGCCAGTGGTCGAAGGCCCCGATGAGCGCTACCACCATTGTAGACGAGGCCCCCAGGCCGGAGCCCGGCGGGCAGTCGGTGTGGGTGTAGAGGTCGAAGCCGGTACGCTGGCGCGCCACATCCAGCCGCTTGAGCACCCCTTTGGCCAGATCCATCTGGAAGTTGTACGGCGGAATATCGTCCTCGGCAGCATAAGTCACGACATCCCCGTAATCGAGCGATTGAAGGCGAATGGTGCCCGTGTCGTTGGGGATGAGCGTCACGTAGGCATAGCGGTTGATGGTCGCATTGAGGATGTGCCCGCCGCGCTCCGCCGCGTAGGGGTTCACATCGGTGCCGCCGCCGCCAAAGCTGATGCGCAAGGGGGCTCGCGCTCGGATGACTTTGCTCAATGGTCCATCACATTAATTCGTACTACCAACGTCTCGGCTCACGTTTCCCGCACCAGGACCTGTGAGGCACGTGCATAATCCTCAGGCGTTCCGATATCCAGAAACGTGGCGTCAGGAAAGGGGCAGGCATACAGCCCGCGCCCGATCCGGCGTGGGAAAACGTCCCGCTCTAAAGATACGTTCCGACCAGGCGGGATCGTAGAAAGGAGCGATGGGTCGAGCACATAGACCCCGGCATTGATCCATGCAGAACCGGCACGACCCGGCTGTTTTTCGAGAAAAGCGGTGACTGTGCCTGTTTTGGGATCAGCCTCTACGGTGCCGTACCGCGCTGCCTGCATCACCTCTACCAACGCCAGAGTGGCCTGCGCCTCTGGCCGCATTGCATGGAAATCGACCAACTGGGACAGCGCATCGGAAAAGAAGGTGTCCCCGTTGAGCACCAAAAACGGCTCTTGCACATCCAGTGCATCGGCTACGAAGCGAAGCGCCCCGCCGGTACCGAGCGGCTCCGGCTCCCGAACGCATCGCACACGCACGCCCCAACGATCTCCACTGCCTACGTAATCCTCAACCAACTCCCCCAGATGCCCGGTGCTCAGCACGATGTCGGAGATGCCCTGGCCTTGCAAATGATCCAGGAGATAACCGAGGAAGGGTTCGCCTGCCACGGGGGCTAACACTTTAGGACGGTCATCGACCACGCCGCGTAGCCGCGTGCCGAGTCCACCGCACAGAATAACAGCTACCATCGTTCAGAGCAAAGATTCGAGGGCTTCGTAGAGTCGGTCCCAACTGTACTTTTTCTTTTCTTCTCGCACCCCGGCTGTCAATCGTTCGCTCATATTCTCTTCGAAGAAACGCACGACAGCGGCGGATAGCGCTTCGGGATCTTCGGGCGGCACCACCAACCCCGCCCGCTCGTGGGGCACCACCTCGGCCAACCCGCCTACATCGGTGATGATCGCCGGTTTGTCAAAGTGAAAGGCGATCTGCGCCACGCCGCTCTGCGTGGCCGAGACGTAGGGCTGCACCACCAC
>DATGCC010000752.1:0-6936 GCA_035312345.1 Rhodothermales bacterium | reverse complement strand
TGTCATAGAACGGCTTGGCGAGGGCGGCACGCTTTCGGCTGTAGAACTCGACGGCTCCCTCAAAGGCTTTCTCTGCCACGCCATCTTCACCGAGGGCGTAGAACTGCTCGCGGCTGATGTCGAAGTCGAAAGCGATGGTGCGCCGCAGCTCTTCGCGCATTTCGTCGATGTCGCCCGCGCCGTGGTGCTTTTTGACAATGCCGCGGATGACCTCGTCGAGCATCTCTAGCACCTCACCATGGAAGCGCTCGCCTTTGAGGGCATGCATGCGGCGGTCGTAGATAACCTGCCGCTGGGCATTTAGCACATCGTCATATTCGAGCTGGCGCTTGCGAATGGCGAAGTTGTTCTGCTCCACCTTCTTCTGCGCCCGCTCGATACTCTTGGTCACCCACGGATGCTGAATCACCGCGCCCTCTTCGAGACTGAGGCGGTCCATGACACGGGCCACGCGATCTGGGCCAAAGAGACGCATCAGATCGTCTTCGAGCGAGATGTAGAACTGGCTCTCGCCGGGATCACCCTGGCGACCGGCACGCCCGCGTAGCTGGAGGTCGATGCGGCGGCTTTCGTGCCGCTCGGTGCCTAGAATAACCAGACCGCCCAATTCAACCACCCCGTCGGCGAGCTTGATGTCGGTACCGCGCCCGGCCATGTTGGTGGCGATGGTAACAGCTCCTTTATGCCCCGCCTCAGCCACGATGTGTGACTCCTGCTGCGCCCGGTCCTGCTTGGCGTTGAGCACGTTGTGCTTGATACCCGCCCGCTTGAGTAATCGGCTCAGCGTCTCCGACACATCGACTGAGGTGGTACCGACAAGCACAGGCTGTCCTTTCTCGTTGTACTCGCGGATCTCGTCAATGACGGCGTTGTATTTTTCTTTCTTGCTGCGGAAGATCAGGTCTTCCTTGTCATCGCGCGCGATGGGCCGGTTCGTGGGCACGACAACCACTTCCATGTCGTAGGTCTTGTGGAACTCCTCTGCCTCGGTCTCGGCAGTACCCGTCATACCCGCCAGCTTATCATACATGCGGAAGTAGTTCTGCAGCGTGACCGTGGCGTAGGTCTGCGTGGCGGCCTGCACCTTCACGCCCTCCTTCGCCTCGATAGCCTGGTGCAACCCATCGGAGTAGCGACGACCCGGCAGCACGCGGCCCGTGTGCTTGTCCACGATCTGCACCTTGTCCTCCTGCACGATGTACTCGATTTCCTTCTCGTAGAGCGTGTAGGCTCTCAGCAGTTGCTCGATGGCATGCAGGCGCTCGGCACGCTCCGAGTAGGTGGTGTAGAGGTTGCGCTTCTCTTCCTCAAACTCGTTCTGAAGGACGCGCAGGTCGTTCTGCAGCTTGTTGTCGCGCTTCTCTTCCGTCAGATCGTCGCGGTTTTTCAATTCCTCGTACAGCGCGTCTTTCTTGGCCTGGAGTTCCTGCTCCATGCGCGCCGTCTCCTCGCCGATATCGGGCAGGACGAAGAGGTTCTTGTCTTGCCCTGCCGTCTTGGCCGTGTACTCTCGGCCCTGCTCGGTCATCTCGATGGCGTGCTGCTTCTCGTCGAGCGCATAGTGCAGCGCCTCATCGACGAACGGCATATTCTTGGCATTGTCCTGGAGGTAGTAGAACTCCGTCTTCTGCCGCAACTGCTCAATGCCCGGCTCCTGCAAGAGCTTCTGGAGCTTCTTGTTCTTCGGGAAACCACGCGAGGCCCGAAGCAGCGCCAGCCCGGCTTCCTGTTCCAGTTGCCCGGCTTCTTTGTTGTCGCCCCGTTCGATGGCGGCATCACGCTCGTTGAGAAGACGCTCAGCCTCGGACACAAACCCGGCGACGAGCTTTTTCTGAGCGTAGACAAGCCGGTCTACCGTCGGTTTGAGTTCGGCAAAGCGGGCGTCATTGGCCTGCGGCACCGGGCCTGAGATGATCAGCGGCGTCCGTGCCTCGTCGATCAGGACCGAGTCCACCTCGTCAATGATAGCATAGTGATGCTCGCGCTGGACGAGTTGATCGGGATCGACCACGAACGAGTTGTCGCGCAGATAGTCGAAGCCAAATTCGTTGTTGGTGCCATAGGTAATGTCGGACTGGTACGCGCCCCGGCGGCCTTCCGAATGCGGCTCGAAACGGTCGATCACATCAACGGTGAGGCCCAGGAATTCGTAGATCGGCCCCATCCACTCTGAGTCACGCTGGGCCAGATAGGGGTTGACCGTCACGAGATGGACGCCACGCCCGACGAGTGCATTGAGATAGACGGGCGCGATGGCGACGAGCGTCTTACCTTCACCCGTTTTCATCTCCGCGATGTTGCCCCGGTGGAGCGCAATGCCGCCCAGCAACTGCACATCGTAGGGCACCATGTCCCATTTAATCATGGAGCCGCCGGCTTCCCACTCTTTGCCCACCATGCGGCGGCAAGCGTCTTTTGCCACGGCGAATGCTTCAGGGAGCATCCGGTTCAGTTCGTCTTCGGTGACTTCAAGCCATTCATCCTCCAGGTCGTCAAGCTCGTCGAAGAGATCGAGCCGTTCCTTGAGCGTGAGTTCGACTTCCACCTCAGTGGCCTGGCCGTCTCCGCCGACCGGCTCAGGCGTGCTGCCCTTGAGTTGGGCTTTGATCTCCTGCTGTCGGGCTTCGATATCGGCTACCGCGGCGCGGAGCCGGGCCTTAAATTCGTCCGTTTTGGCCTGCAGTTCGTCATCGGACAAGCTCTGGAGGCGTTCAAATTCTTCGTTGACCTCTTCGACGATGGGCCAGTACTCTTTGAGCATGCGCTCATTCTTGTCCCCGAAAAGCGATTTAATAAAATCCAGCATAGGTCTGATAGTCAGCGTAGCAGAGAAAAGTCATTGCGCCGTATCGGCAGCACGCGCAGGACGTGTCAAGGTGTCAGGCAGCAGCCTCACTGTCCTTCGCAGCATCGGCTTTTCAGCACAATGGCGGTGGACAGACGGTATGGGCAAAAAGCGCGCCATTGGTGGTCTAGTGTCCGAATCACGCCAATCTCACGCTACCTCTGGGCTTCCGTTCCCCCATCCCACTGTTTTAGACGATTCTTCCTGCACCTCGTCGCGCCTCTTGCACCGGTTGCTTATGACGCTTTAATTAGAGGCGCATCACTTCCTGTTCGCCTACTTTTTCCCCGATGCCTCATAAGCCCACAGGGTTGTTTTTTGCCCACATCACCCTTGTGCTGGGTCTTCTGGTAACAGCCTGCACAGATATCCCTTTAGAAGTTCAAGAACTAGAAGCAAACCAGCTTTTATCAGCACCCAGGCATCCTGTCCAGACTGTTGAAGTTTCTCCGGCCATCCCGCCTATGCCCGCGACCCCAACGGCCTCTCAACTGGCCTGGCAACGCGGTGAAATGTATATGTTTGTGCATTTTGGCATCAACACGTTTACCGACAATGAATGGGGCAATGGCACCGAAAACCCAGCGTGGTTCAACCCATCCAGGTTGGATGCCCGACAATGGGCCACGGTAGCCCAAGAAGCGGGCTTTTCAGGCATTATCTTTACGGCCAAGCATCACGAAGGCTTTGCGCTCTGGCCCACGCAGTACTCCGATTTTTCCGTCAAGCACAGTTCTTGGGAGCAGGGTGCAGGCGACGTCGTAAAAGCAGTAGCTGAAGCATGCCGGGAGGCTGGCTTGAAGTTTGGCATCTACCTGTCTCCCTGGGATCGTCATGAGCCTACGTATGGCACCCCTGCCTACGACGATTTCTACATTAACCAACTGACGGAACTCCTCACAAACTATGGTCCTATTTTCGAGGTGTGGATTGACGGGGCCCACGGCGAAGGCGGTATCAGTAACTACGATTACCCGCGTATCTACCAGACCGCCAAAACGCTTCAGCCCGATGTGCTGATTGCCATCTCGGGTCGAGATATTCGCTGGGTAGGGAATGAAATAGGTGTCGCACCGGAAACGCAGTGGAGCGTGGAAGAAACAACGTGGTGGTACCCTGCTGAGTGTGATGTCCCCAACCGGCCCGGCTGGTTCTGGCATGACTATGAGGATGATGAGGTTAAATCACTGAAAGACCACCTTTCCATCTACTTTAGCTCTGTCGGTAACAACTGCGTGCTCTTACTAAACGTCCCGCCCAATCGAGAGGGCCTGCTCCCCGAGCCAGACGTCGCACGTTTGAAGGAGTTCAGGGCCGCACTTGATGCCATTTTTAATGAGAATCTGGCCCAGCATGCCAGCGTAAAAGCCAGCGAAGTGCGTGCCGATTGCATTGGCTGGAGTGCTCAAAATGTGCTGGACGGCAAAACAGAAACGTTCTGGGCAACGAATGAGGGAGCCACTCAAGGCTGGTTGGAAGTAGATATGGGTGAACCGGTGCTCATCAATATCGTTGAGCTTCAAGAACCCATTCAGTATGGACAGCGTGTTGCTTCCTTTCGCCTGGAAGCCTGGATCAGCAATCAGTGGAAAATCATAGCGCGCGGCACGACTATTGGCTATAAAAAACTGGCCCGCACGGCAACTATTAAAACCCGACGTGTGCGCCTCGTAATCGAGTCGGCCAAAGCAAGTCCGGCCATTCAAACCGTTGGCCTGTATTATGCTCCGCATCTCTAAACCTATGGCAAGGGTGCCCGCTTTCCCCTCGCGGTGCTGGTTGCCATAAGGTACCTTTTTTCAAGGAAACGCCGATATCCATTGATCAAAGCACGACGCGTTTGTGTAGTACAACAAGACCACTCCTAGTATTTCAGCATCCTTAATTCCCCATCTCATCGTATCCTACGCCTATCGCCCCTTCTGCTACAAACCCGTACCCCCACCATCGCTGTCTGCTACAAGGGATCGCTGGTGGTGTTTATGAGTTGCACCTGACAGCAGAAGTATCATGCCCAATAGGCTCGTTTCGATTTCCCCAGGTAACCGCCTGATTCGTATGTCGTTCAACCGCTTACTTTGTGTGCTGGGGTTTATGTGTGTCCTGGCCTCGTCAATCCCCGTCCAGGCCCAACCCGGCGACTTGTCCGGCTTTGGATTTCTTCGCCTGGAGCCGTCAGCACGAGCCGCTGCGCTCAGTGGCAGCTTTTCTGCGGTCTATGGCGACGATGTGAATGGCTTCTTCTACAACCCGGCGCTGCTCAATGAAAGCACGGACGGTCATCTCTCGCTCTCTTACCTTAACCACCTGAGCGACATCAACGCCGGATTTGTAGCTTACAGCCGCCACTACGAAGGCATCGGTTCGCTGGCCGCCGGTTTGCGCTTTCTGAGCTGGGGTACGCTACAAGGTGCCGACGAACAGGGTAACCACACCGATGATTTTAGCGCGGCGGATGTAGCGCTGACCCTCGGCGGAGCTCGTGCACAGGGTGAGAATCTGCATTATGGAGCCAACATCCACGTCATTTATTCAAGCGTGGAGAGTTTTAACGCCTCAGCGCTGGCAGCAGATGTAGGCGTGCTGTATTACCTGCCCGAACAGCGGCTCGGGTTCAGCGCGTCGGTCAACAATGTAGGCGTCACACTCAGTTCCCTTGGCGACACATCCGACGACCTGCCCATCGATGTACGGCTGGGGGTTACCAAACGGCTGCGCTACATCCCGCTGTTGATCTCACTGACGGGCTATAACCTGCATGCTCCAGGTAGTGGTACCCCAGAGGATGCAACCGCACTGGGAAACGTGCTGCACCACCTGATCCTCGGTGGCGAGTTTCAGTTCAGTGAGGCGTTTAATGTGCGCTTCGGCTACAACCACCGACGGCATGAAGATCTCAAACAAGGCAGCCGCTTAGATCTGGCTGGTGTGGGGCTCGGCTTCGGCATTAAAATCCGTCGCTTCAACATGGATTACGCCTTCAACTCGTGGTCCTTCGGTGGGCTGCACCAGTTCACGGTCCGCACAGGCATCTAGCATTGGGTATTCGGCAGGTAGATGGGGTATGATAGCTGTCTATTTCACCCAGGCCCCGGCAGGAGGTTACTTAACCCGATCTCACCATGAAAACCAGTGTCCTTCTTATGTTGCTGCTCATTGCACTGAGCAGTTGCACTCTATCCGATCTCTTTTCCTCCAGTGCCGATCAGGCTGGCAATAGGGACTCCTTTACCATCGAAGAAGGCGAAACCGCCACGCTTTCCGCATTCGATGCTGCACTTACCTTTGTCGACAAGTCGGAAGACAGCCGCTGCCCTATCGATGTAGAGTGTATTTGGGCTGGGCGAGCCACTGTACAGCTAAGATTGGCTGTTGCCGACCAGCCTCCTGCCTCTTTCTCGCTTACCGTAGGTGAGGCTCCTGAACAACGCCGGGATGATGACGGCTACCCTGTGATAGACACGCTGGGCTTACGCATTACGCTACTGGATCTGCATCCCTATCCAGATACCCGTGTGCCTGAGCCCGGTCCTTCTGCCATTGATGTGCGCGTGGAGCAACCGTGACCGTCACGTATCCATGTCTTTGAGGTCTTCGGGGTCGCGCTTGAGCAGTCCTTGTTTTTTGTAGTAGATCATCGTGGTGTCGAGCGTGCCGTGGCGCATACGCTGGCGCACTTCCTCGACACTCATGCCATCGTTGAGCCAGATGAGCGCGGCCGTGTGGGTGAGGCTATGCGGCGTAACGCCGGGTCGCTTGACACCTGCTTCCTTGAGATGCCCGTTGATGCGGCTACGCACCGAGCGCGTGTTGAGCCGCTCTCCTTCGCTGCGGTGGCCGTGCGAGACGAACAATGGATCTTCGGGCCGGATGCGCCCGCGGGTGTCGAGGTAGATGCGAATCTGCTCCATCACGGGCGGATCGATGGGCACCTGCTGATCCTTGACGGTGTGGCCTTTGCCCTGTACGCGTAAGTACCAGCCCATCAGCGTCTGCTCCAGATCTTTGAGGTCGGCGCGGACGATTTCGATCTCGCTCATCCCTGCATAGAGCATCAGGTAGATGATGGCCTGATCGCGCTTGCCAATCTG
>DATGCC010000751.1:0-3948 GCA_035312345.1 Rhodothermales bacterium | reverse complement strand
CTCAATGGGCAGAAAGCCTGCCTCGCAGAGCAACTGGTTTGTCGCTGTGCAGCCCTGCTGGATGATGACATGGTGGCCATCCGGGCAGTGGGCGTTGCAGGCGAACAGTGTACGGGCTTCGTCTTCGGGCGCTTCCAGCACCTCGTCAAAGAAATGCTGGATCAGCGCCAGCGCCTCAGGAGCAAAAGCACGGGGGTAGATGAGTACGGTTCGCTCGTCGAGTACACAGAAGCAGGTGTCAAGGTGATAGAAATCTGCATCGGTGAGGTGAAGGGCGAGGATGTGTACGTCCAGCAGATCAGCGAGCACATCATAGGCAGTGGGGTCTGTCCGGTAGCCGTAGCCGCCCCAGAGCAGAAACCGGTTCGGATGCCAGATGGCATCGCCCATGCCCTCAAATGCAAAAGCGCTATCAGGGAGCAACGTGGCGACCTGATACCCGGCCTGTCGAAAAAAACGATCGAAATGTTCGACCTCCGAGCGGCGCTCTTCGGCATACATCTGGCCGAGCACGACGCCCTGCTGACTCGCGGGCGTGCGAAAGGGCAGTGTCTGATTGGCGCAAAAAACCATGTCGTACAAATCGGCCACGCCCGCTGCCGTATGGGTCTTGATGCCGAGGTTTTGATACGTCGACTGTAAAGCCCACCACTGGCGATGCGCCTCTTGGGAATCTACCTCCCCAATGTTGCCTGCCATATGCGGATTGATGACATAATGCACCGCAAAATAGGTTGGCTCGGTTAGCAATACCTGCGTGGGGCCTGGTATCTGCGGGAGATCATCCAGCGCAAAGTCAATCTCGGCGAGGGAATGGTAGACCATAAGAAGAGCAAATAGAGCAGATCAAGAGAAGACCATACGGTCACGCAAGGCAGCGCAAGATAGTACCTGGGCGGGCGATGGACAACCAGGCAACAGAGCGTTCACAAGACCTCCGCAGAACTTCATGTACCTTTTGGATCCCGCCGCGCTGCCATGCCGTGTAACCGCCAAGGCCCTCTCATGGGATCCCTGAGTGCATTGGATATAGTACTAAATGGGTCGTAAATTACTCAGGGATCGCCACTTCGTTATAAGTGTTAGTAACACAAGAGTTTGATTTGTGTCGCGCTGAATGAGGCGGTACAGGGTTTACCATCTACACAAGTCAGTCACGAAATACGACGCAGCATGGAGCAGCACGAGGTATCAGCCAATGCCCCCGACGAGGCGGACGAGCGACCGCTGTGGGTGCCGCCGCTACCGCCCGAGCCGGAGCCCTGGTCGGTACGTATGGTACTCAACCGCTTTGGTTTTCTGTTGGCCATGCTCGGCGTGCTGTTGGTCTTTGGACTGATCTATCTCAATGCCGACTGGCTATTGCGGGAGCCGGACGCCCACCAAGTAACCGAGGCTCCGTCATCGACTGCGGCGACGCCCACAGTGTCAGCAGCATCAGAGAGCGCGGTGCTGACCGTTCTTTCCGATCCCCAGGGAGCGCGTGTTTTGGTCGATGGTGACTTCGTTGGCGAGACGCCGCTTGTTGGTCACTCTCTTGAAAAAGGAACCCGCACGGTCTCCGTCCAGAAAGAGACCTACTCGTCGAAAGATACCGTCCTGACGGTAGAAGCCGAGCGGGCTTTCTTGCAGGTCACTTTAGAGGAGAATGCGCCCGATGAGGGTGATGATGCCATCGACGCCGAAGACCTCCTTGCTGAAGCTGACTCCGAACCAGATCCTGTAGAGCCACCCATCCAGGAAACGCAACCTTCTGCATCAACTCCGTCCGAGCGCACTGCCGATCCGCCCACATCAGCCACAGCTGACGACGATGTAGAAGTAGCGGAGGAGACAGCGGAAACAGTGCCGGAGCCAGAGCCCGAACCAACCCCTCCCGCCACCGGCTCTTTGCAGATTACGTCACAGCCTTCGGGGGCAACGGTTTTAGTAGATGGGCAGAATGTAGGTGTTACACCGCTCCGTCTGAACGAGGTAGAGGCCGGTACGCAGTCCATAGCTATCCAACTGGCGGGTTTCAAGACCTACGAGACGACAGCTACCGTTGAGTCAGGTGAACGCACCGATATCAACGGGCACCTGGAAGAGGCAATGGCGGCGCTACGTATCCTCGCCAAGCCGTGGGGCAACATCTACATTGATGGCGAACTGAGCAAGAAAGAGAGTACCGTCTGGTACACCGCACGGCTGGAACCCGGTCGTCACCGGATTCGCGTCGAACATCCGGCGCTGGGCAAGTGGGAGCAAACCGTGACCGTCTCTGCCACAGGAAACGAGGACATTATCGTCGACTTCAATAGTGGAGGACAGTAGATGCGAAGTGAGTGGTTACAGAGAGGGGTGCTGGTTGGCCTGTTTTTTCTGCTGCTTCTCGGCACGTCGGGATTCGCCCATGCCCAGGAGCGGCAATGTGCAGATGAGTTTCGCCGCGCTGATGCTGTGTATCTGGAAGGACGATTCGATGAGACCATTCGTTTACTGAGAACCTGTCTCGACCGTGCTACCCTGTTCGTGGAAGAAGCCATTCCCGTGTACCGCCTGATGGCGATGGCACATCTTAATCAGGGAGAAAATGAGGAGGCCCAGGCCACCATCGCAGATCTGCTGGTGTTGGCTCCTGACTACGAAGCCGACCCCATCCAGGACCCGCCTTCGTATGTGAGCCTGGTGACGGAGCAACGGGAAGAGATCGCCCAACAAGCAGGAGCACAGGCTGAGGTTGTAGAAGAAACACCTCTTATCGACGAAGAGCCCGCTGCTGAGATAGAGGCGTCAGACGAGGACGTGACTCCCGTACCGGATTTCTCACCTGTTGTGGATCAGGAAGAAGAGCAAGATCCACTCCCTTCAACACCGCGTGACACCCGCTCTTTTATCGAGCGGCCCAAGTCCTTGCTTATCGCTGGCAGCGGCGCGCTGATCATTTTTGCCGCGCTCGGTCTGGCTATGGGGGGCCCTGACACGGGCAGTCAATAAAACAGAAATCGACCAGCTCAAACGGCGCTACTTCTCTGTCAGTGCAGCGATGCCGGGCAGCGTTTTGCCTTCCAGGAATTCCAGCATGGCTCCGCCCCCGGTGGAAACGTGGCTGATATTATCTTCGTAGCCCGCCTGCGTGATCGCCGCTACGGAGTCACCGCCGCCGACGATGGTCGTGGTGTTGTTCTTTGTGGCTTCGGCAAGGATTTCAGCGATAGCATTGGTGCCTTTGGCAAAGTTAGACATCTCGAACACGCCCATCGGTCCGTTCCACACCACCATGGCGGCGTCCATCAGGTGCTCGCGGTAGGCAGCTACGGTTTTGGGGCCAATGTCCAGGCCCATCATGCCCGTCGGGATGTCGCCTTCTACGGTGTCATGAACAGCGTCATTGTCGAAAGTGGTGGCGACGACATGATCTACGGGCAAATGGATTTTGCTATCGGCGCGTTCGTACATCGCCTTAGCGTCGTCCAGTTTGTCCTCCTCTACCCGCGACGCACCAACCTCGTGACCGAGCGCCTTGAGAAAGGTATAACTCATTGCGCCCCCGATGAGGATGGCATCGACATCGTCCAGCAGATGTTCAATCACGCCAATCTTGTCAGAGACTTTCGCACCGCCCAGGACCACGACGAACGGGTGCTCTGGGTTGTCCAGCACGCGGCCTAGATAGTCCATTTCTTGCTGAAGCAGGTGGCCCATGGCGGCCTGCGTCATGAAATGGGTGACGCCTTCGGTTGAGGCGTGGGCGCGGTGGGCTGAACCGAAAGCATCGTTGACATACACATCGGCCAGGGCCGCGAGCTCTTGCGCGAAAGCAGGATCGTTGGCCGTCTCGCCAGGATGGAAACGCGTGTTTTCCAGCAGGAGGACGCTGCCATCTGCCATGCTCCGGATGGTTTTCTCGACCGCGTCCCCCGTCGTATTATTGACGAAACGTACGCGGGCGTCCAGCAAGGTTTCGAG
>DATGCC010000750.1:0-7712 GCA_035312345.1 Rhodothermales bacterium | reverse complement strand
ACCTCCACATTGCGTTCGATGACGGTGCCCGAGATCGGGGCGTAGATGGTCGCGTAGGAGAGGTTCTGACGGGCGCGATCCAGGCTGATCTGGGCCGACTTCGTGTTGGCCTTTGCTACGTCGAGGTTGTATTTCGCCGTGTTGAACTCGACTTCGGTGACGAACTGCTTCTCGAAGAGGTTGTTGATGCGCTCGAAGTCGCGCTCGGCTTGCTGGAATTGCGCGATGTTGCGTTCCAGCGAGATTTCTGCATCACGAACGGCGCTTGCCAGCAGCGTGGTGTCCAGCCGGGCGACGACCTGGCCTTTCCGCACAGTGTCGTTGAAATCGACGAAGAGTTGCGAGATGATGCCGGAGACCTGTGTGCCTACCTGCACCGTCTTGACGGCTTCAAGCGTACCCGTGCTGGAGACGACAGCTTCGAGGTCGCCTTGCTCCACTTCAACAAAGCGGTATGAGGTGCCTGTTTCGCCGTTGTCGCGGCTGAAAAACCACACCGTAGCGCCGGTAATGGCGATGAAGACGAAAATGGCGATGATCTTTTTCATAGCAGGAGGTGGGCTATTGCAAATCGAACAAGTCGATGATGGATGTCAGCGGTCACGGGGCGGCGGACGGTGGTCCGGGCGGCGGCGTTCGTCGCCAGCCTGACCGCGTCGGCGGCGAAGCCTGCGGTCGCGGTTCGCCCATTCTTCGAGGCGGGCTTTCTGGTCCTCGGAAAGTAAGGGCAAGAGTTCGGCTTCCATCGAGTCGCGCACGGCCCGCATATCTTCGCCAAAGGAGCTTCGGGCCCGGTTATAGCGTTCGTGCGAGCGCTCCAGCACGGCTTCAATGGCAGCCCGCTGGGCGTCGTCGCGTGGCTGAATGACTTCGATCATGCGGTCAGAGAAGCCCCGGCGCTCACGGAGCGAGCGGAGTTCTTCCATCCGGTTGTTGATCACTGCACTGGTGGCAAAGGCACCGATCAAGATGCCTACCACGAGCGTGGCGACGAGCAGGAGCGCTGATTTAGTCTGTGCCGTCATATTGGCTCAAAAGTTCGGTATCGTAGGCAGTGGCGATGGTCACAGGTGGCAGTGCAAAGACCGCCTCGGTCGTGGAGGCTTCGGCTTCGTATTCGCTGGACAAAGTCACATTATAGGCCGCAATGATCAGGATGAGCAGCACACCGGCCAGCGCCACCGGGCGGAACAGCCGCAGCAGCGAGCCGAAGAATTCTTCCTCAGGCGCGAGTCGTCTGGCTGGTTTCCGGTTGGGATTCAACTGCTTCATCACGCGGTCAGCCAGGAACGGCTTCGTGGCCGTTTCGGCGGAGGACTGCACCGTTGTGCGTAGCAGGCTCTGCATAGCACGTAAGGTCTCTAACTCGGCGCGCAGGTCAGGGGAGTGCGTCAGTTCGTCTTGCAGACGGAGGGCATCCTCCGGTGGCAGCGAGCCGTCGAGGTGGCGGAGCAGGCGGTCTGTAGTGTTGGGATTCATGTTAGCCTTCGTAGTCCTGCACGTACGGGGTGAGTAGGGTTTTTAGCTTTTCGTGGGCGCGGCTCAGGCGGGAGAGCACGGTGCCGTAGGCAATGTCGAGCATCTGCGCGGTTTCTTCGGTCGAATAGCCTTCGATGAGGCGGAGCACCACGACGGCCCGGTGCTTGGGTGGAAGCGCCTGGATGGCCTCATGGACCATCCGCTCACGCTCCCGGTCTTCGAAGTCGTCGCTGGTTGCTTCATCGGTTGGTTCGGGTAGCGTGGTTGTTTCGTCGTCGCGACTCCAGAAGCGGGCGCGGCTCCGCTTGCGGCGGCGCAGGGCGTCGAGCGAGCGGTTGATGGCGATGCGCTTGAGATAGGTGCTCACTGCCGCCTCGCCGCGAAATCGATCCAGGGTTTCATAGAACTTGATAAAAACGTCTTGCACTACATCGTCCACCTCGCCCGTCGGGCCGAGCATCGCTGTGACGGTAGCTGTGATGCCGTCTTCATTCGCTTCCACCAGCTTCCGAAAGGCCTGGCGGTCGCCCTGCTGGGCACGCGCTACCAGCTCCGCTTCGGGAGGCATCGCAGAGGGTGGCGTGGGCGGTTTCTTCAAAACAGCAGCAGTCACTAAAAGCATGTGGCGAGCAGGTAGAAGATAAGCAGGAAGGAGGATTACCCAAGTCCATCCTCCTTCCCGGTCTACTAGTCCCTTAGAATGAGCCGCCCTGGCGTGGACCGCGAGTGCGAGGGCGTTGCGCTCTGCGCTCCTCACGAAGCTTTTTGTATGCCTTCATCTCCTTGTCGCTGAGCACCTTCGCGAGCTCGGTTTCGGTTTCCTGATCAAGCTCTAGCATCTTGGTGCGCATAGCCTCGCGGTCTTGCCGGTTTTTCATCATCTCCATGCGTTTTTCCATGCTGGATTGGAAGATGGGACGTACAAGAGCCGCCTTTTCGTCGGTAAGGCCCAGTTGCTGGATGGTATCCTCCATGTTTGCCTCCATACGCGCTTTCATGCGCTCTGGGCTAGGTCTCTGACCTTGTGCAAACGTAGCGGGGGCAAGCCAAAGGCTCATCAGAAGCAGAGCCAGGCCATATTTCAAGATGGTGCGAATGCGGGTTTCCATGACAATTATCTCTAAAAAGGACACGGTCTGTGGGCATGTTGCTACCGATTAGACGATGTGCTGCCAGGGTTCATTCCATTCGTTTTTTGTTTTCCTTAAGTTGAGGGGACGGGCCGGAGTTTAGGAGCCTAAGAGACTAGGAGTCTATGGTGTTGTCCTCCGTCTTTTCCTAGATGCTTAGATTCTTTGACTCATAGATTCGTAGCCTCTCACCATCCTACCACGCACCAACAGCATTACGAAAACCCATGGCTCACAAAGGAACGATTGGCATTCTCACAGGCGGCGGCGATGTGCCGGGGCTGAACCCTGCAATCCGCGCAATTACGATCCGGGCTGTGCGCGAAGGGTATCGCGTCCTTGGCATCCGGCGGGGGTGGGCCGGGTTGGTCGATCTGATACCCGATGAAAATGTAGATAACAGCGCCAATGTACGGATGCTTACGGAAGACATCGTCAACCGCGCCGGGCGAACAGGCGGGACGTTCATCCACACCTCTCGCACGCGGCCCAGCCATCTGCCTAAGGCGCTCGTTCCCGAGCATCTCGCTGATCAGTACACCGATGAGATTAACGATATCACGCCAGCAGTACTCCAAAACCTGCGCTTCCTCGGCGTCGATTATCTGATTCCTATTGGCGGCGACGACACGCTGAGCTACGCTCATCGGCTGCACCAGGAAGGCATTCCGGTGGTGGCGATTCCGAAGACGATGGACAACGATGTGCCGGGCACGGATTACTGCATCGGCTTCGGCACTTGTGTGACGCGCACCATCGAACTGTCGCACACACTGCGTACCTCGGCAGGTTCGCACGAGCGCTTTCTGGTGATTGAGGTCTTCGGGCGCTATGCGGGGTACACGGCACTTTTGCCTACCATGGCCGGGGCTGCCGACCGCTGTGTCATTCCCGAGCATCCCTTCGACATTGAGCAACTAACCGAATTGCTGGTCTACGACCGCAACCGCCACCCGAGCAAGTACGCCGTAGTGCTGGTCTCTGAAGGGGCCAAGATGCAGGCGCACGATGAGATGTCGTACGAGAGCAGCGAGACGGATCAGTACGGTCACCGCAAACTCGGCGGCATTGGCGACAAAGTGGCGGCGCGGCTCAAAGAACTCTCGGCCCAGTTCAACAACGGGCGGCGCATCAACGTGGTGAATCAGCGGCTCGGCTACCTCGTCCGCTGTGGCGACCCCGACGCGCTCGACTCCATCGTGCCCATGGCTTTCGGCAACCTCGCCCTTGACCTTGTGCTCGACAACGCCACGGGTCGCCTTGTCAGCATTCGCAACGGGGTTTACGATAGCGTACCACTCGATGTGGTACACGGGCCGCACAAGGTGGTGGATGTGCAGAAATACTACAACCTCGAACGCCTCCGCCCCAGCTACAAAACCTTCGACCGTAAGCCGCTCTTTATTATGACGAGTGATTTGTAAGTACATAATTTGTGCTGCATCCTCATATGTATGGCGCTCGTAGTGCGGGCAGTGGATTGTGTCCCACCTTCCGTCAACATGCTATGGGCAGCCTTGCATGACTTATCTTTTTCGAACCATTGGCAGCCTGCTCTTGCTTGGTCTTTGCAGCCTGTCTCAGCACGCCACTGCTCAGGATCAGGTTGTAGAAGAAAGCCGCGTCGTCGTTGAGAGCGGCAGGTGGCACCTTGTGGGCGATCTCCTCCTGCCCGCATCTGAGCACGCGCTGCCCGCTGTGCTCATGCTCAATCAGGCAGCGGGGGATCGAACCGTCTATAGAGATCTGGCTCACCAACTTGCTGCTCGCGGCATGGCCTCCCTGCGGCTTGACTTGCGGGGCCATGGAGAAAGCACTAACCTGGGGCGCTTCGTTCCTGGTGAGCGTCCACGGAGTCCGCTGATATGGGATGCGGAGGTTGATGTAATTGCAGCGCACGACTATTTAAAAGCACACCCCCGCATTGACGGGGAGCGCATCGGGATTGTGGGGGGGAGTTACAGTGGAGAGGAAATGGCGGAGGCGGGACGAGCAAACGGGTATGCCCAGACCTATGTAGCCCTTTCGCCAGGCTCCTTCAGTGAAGAATCGATCCGCGGTATTGATGACAGTGGGGTGGGATGGTTATTCATCGCATCGAAGAATGATCGGTATTTGCAAGAGATTACAGCCGCGGTTCAGGCACAGAGCAAGACCGTAGAGTTGGTCGTCGTCCCCGGCACGGAGCACGCCACCGATATTTTGGAGACGCACCCGGAGATGGCAGAACGGATCGCCGTTTGGCTGGCACAGCAGTTTCGGGAGTAGGCGACAAATGGAAGTGGTTGTCTGTCCTGGCTATTCCTTTTTTAGTCAAGCAGAGCCCTTCTTAAAAAAAGTGCTAGTATCATAGCATTTTTTCTTGACACCGGTGTAACCTCGCCGTATGTTGTTCGTAGGTGCTAGTATTGTAGCACTTTTCTAGGCTACCCATAGTTCTTACGCAGACCCAGGCAAGATCCATGAAGAAAAAGAAATCCCCGATGGAGTTGGGCCGCCGTGAGCGGCAGATCTTGACGTTCATCTATCGGCGCGGTCAGGCAACCGCTGCTGAAGTGATGGACGGGATCTCCAACCCACCCAGCTATTCCGGCGTACGCGCCATGCTCCGCATCCTCGAAGAAAAAGGGCATCTCCAGCACGAGAAGGACGGAGCCCGGTATGTCTATAGCCCGGTGCTGTCGTCCGAGGAGGCCGGGCGCTCAGCGATGAATTACATGGTGCAGGCATTTTTTAATGGTTCCGCCGAGCGGGCCGTTGCCGCGCTGCTTGACATCAAGGGCGACGAGTTCTCCGAAGATGATCTCGAACGCCTCTCCGAGATGATCGATCAGGCCAAAGATGCAGGACGATGAAGAGTCTATGACCCTAAGAATCTAAGAGGCTATGCATCTTGTACGCGAAGCAAATCCTAGACGCATGGACTTTCAGACGCATAGACGCCCAACCAAAACGCTCCCCCGATAAAAGTTAGCCCCATGGACATCCTTACCGATCTCACCCACCTCCCCGCGACCATGGCTCCCTGGATGAGCCTGATGTTTACCCTGCTGGTCAAAGGCATGCTTGTGCTGGCAGCAACGGGCATTCTTGTCTATGCGCTTCGGCAAAGCTCGGCAGCATTGCGCTATGTGGTATGGAGCGCGGGGTTGATGAGCCTGCTCCTGTTGCCCGTGCTCTCGATGGTCCTGCCGCAGTGGCACCTCGGCGTCTTGCCGCAGACGACCTCGCTGGTTGCTGAAGCCCCAACGGCTCCTACACCGCTGACACCACCAACGGCACCCGTCGCTCCGACGTCGCCAACGGCTCCTGCTCCTGCCGTTGCGCCGACATCTGTAGATGCCCCGGAACCAGCAGTGGCACCACTGCCCCAGGCGGAACCGGCTCCCGAGCCCGTAGCACCGCAACCTGACTGGACACCTACGGCTGACGAAGCGGGCGCGGGCTTGCTGGCTGGTATGCAACTGGGAGGGACGCCGCTCAACGAATTGCATTGGACCATCTGGGCCTTTCTGGTCTGGATCGCGGGGGTTATTGCCATTCTGGCGCGCACCGGGTTGGCGTATGCAGGGGTGCATCTGCTGCTCAGCCGTGCCGCGCTGGTCGAAGACGATGACTGGAACCTGCTGGCCGAAGACAGTGCCCATCGTCTTGGCATTGACCAATATGTGCGGTTGCGGTGGAGTAACTGGACGTCGGTGCCGTTGAGCGCCGGGATGTTTCGCCCTGTCGTTATCCTGCCCGAAGAGGCAAGGACGTGGCCCACGGATCGTCGGCGGGCAGTGCTACTGCACGAACTGGCCCACGTCAAACGTCGCGATTGTCTCACGCAGTTTCTGTCGCAACTGACCTGTGCGATCTACTGGTTCAATCCGCTGACCTGGGTAGCTGCGCGGCAGCTTCGCATTGAGCGCGAACGGGCCTGCGACGACATGGTGCTGGTGGCTGGCACACGGCCCTCGACCTACGCCGAGACGTTACTCGAAACAGCCCGCTCCTTACACAGCGCGGAGTGGTCATCGGCAGCAGCGTTGGCCATGGCGCGGCGTTCGCAGTTGGAAGGTCGCTTGTTGGCGATCCTCGATCCCAAGCTGCGGCGGCAGCAGTTGAGCCGTGCCGGGGGCGTGCTGGCGGCGATTCTGGTAGCGTGCATCGTGTTGCCCCTGGCCGCGATGAGCCCCGCCCAGGCGCAGCAAACATCGACATCTTCGCCCGTTGTGCCTGTGCCCCCCGTGGCGACATGGCCTGACGATGATTGGGACGTTGATGTAGATGTGAATCCTGACATTGACATCGATACCGACTTCGATATTGATACGGACGTTGACGTCGATACCGACTTCGATCACGATTTTGATTTCGACCATGATCACGACTTCGACCCAGAGGTAGATGTAGACGTAGATCCAGACTTCGATATCGAGGTTGACTGGGAAAACGGAAGCATTAACCTGTCCGGTGTGCTGGCTGTTGTAGATGGCGATACGCTGTCGATTGAGCAACTCATCCGGCTGCGCAAGTATGGCGTGGATGCCGATTTCATCCAGGGCCTGAAGGCACTCGGCTACACCAGCCTCTCTACGGGAGAACTGATCAACTTGAGCAAGTACGGAGCCGACCCGGGCTACATCCGCGAGATGCGCGAGGCAGGTTTCACCAGTGAATCCTTGGACGACCTGGCCCAGATGTCGAAATATGGACTCGACGCGGACTTCGTGCGGGCCATGCATGAGGCGGGCTATACCGATCTGTCCACCGATGACCTCGTCCGCCTGAGTAAGTACGGAGCCGATGCAAAATTCCTCGCCGAGATGCGGGCTGCTGGGTTCACCACCGTCTCGGCAGACGATCTGGCGCGCATGGCGAAATACGGCCTTGATGGCGACCTCGTCGCGGCGTTGCAGCGCGTGGGCTACACCGATCTATCGGTGGATGATATGATTTCGATGAGCAAATACGGCGTCAGTGCCCGCTACATCGAGGCGTTGAGCCAGCGGGGCTATACCGACATTGCGCCCGACGACCTGATTGCGATGAGCAAGTATGGCGTTGATTCCGACCTGATTGTCTCGATGGAGGCGATGGGCTATAGCAACCTGAGCA
>DATGCC010000749.1:0-2617 GCA_035312345.1 Rhodothermales bacterium | reverse complement strand
TCCACCTCGGCCAGTAGCAGGCGACCGGCCCCTTCAGCGGAGAGGCCACGCAGCTTGGGCAGCAGCGTGCGCAGGCGATCTTCGAAAAAAGCGCCCTGCTCGTTGCGGGCTTCGGTCAGGCCGTCCGAGTAGACGAGCAGCAGTTCGCCTGCCGCCATGTCGATGTGTTGCTCCGTGTACGGCGCATCGGGCATCAGGCCGAGGGCAGGGCCGCCTTTGGACATCTTGCGAACACCGCCGCGCTGAATCAGCAGGGGCGGCATATGTCCGGCATTCAGCAGGCGCACGCGGCTCGCATCCGGTTGTACTTCCAGATAGGCCATTGAGACGAACCGGCTGGGCAGCCCGTCACGGCGGAAGATGTGGTTGACCTGCGAGCCAAGCGCGGCGAGGTCGTCGAAGTCGGGCGCGATGGCGCGGAGGGTGGCTTGCAGCGTCGCCGTCACCAGCGCCGCGCCGAGGCCTTTGCCTGCCACGTCGCCGAGCACGAGGCTGAGACCGCCGTCCTTGATTTCCAGATAATCGACGAGGTCGCCGCCGACTTCGTTGGCCGGACGGGTAAAGAGCCAGGTCTCCCAGCCTGCCACCGACGGATGGGCGCGCGGCATCAGCGCGAACTGCACGGCGCGGCCTGTCTCCAGTTCGTCCTGTGCTAGGAGCTTGTCTTTGAGTTCGAGTAGCAGAATCAGCAGGGGCAGGATGAAGCCCAGCACCAGCGCGAAGATGTTGCCGAAGAAGCCCGCTACAAACAGCAGCACGCTGCCTAATAACAACAGCCGCCGTGCCGGAGAGAGCTTGAGGATGCTGCTTTTGACCAGCCAGAATGAAATGTAGAGCCACCGCTCCGACTCCTCTTTCTGGTCCAGTTCATGGCGCGTCTGCGGATCCAGAAAGTAGAGGTAGACATCCTCCAGGTCGCGGTTCAGCGAGCGCTGGAAATCGCCCCGCTTCACATCTTCGATGAGCGTTTTGCCCAGCTTTGATTTATCAGGGTGCGGTGGCGATTCGGTATGACGAGGTTCGTCGGGCATGCAGTGCGTACTTTAGCGGCCAGGTGCCTGCAAAGATACGGGTGTATCTCTATTAATATGCACGACGCACGAAAAAGACGCATGGGGTGCATGCACTACGCTGCCACGGGCACACCCTCCTCTCGCCCTAATTGCTTCAGCATTTGCTGGTGTGAGCGCAGGGCTGCTCGCAGCGTCGGGTTGTAATGATATGGAACGCCGTGTTGCTGGGCTACTTCGCGGACAATGGAGCTAATAGCTGGATAATGGACCGAGCACACCTGTGGAAAGAGATGGTGCTCGATCTGGTAGTTAAGACCGCCGATGTACCATGAAAGCAGACGATTTTCCCCCGCGAAGTTGGCCGTCGTATGCATCTCGTGGATCAGCCACGCGTGTTCCATCACGCCCTGCTCGTCCGGTGCCGGATAGGCTGGCCCTTCCACGACGTGCGCTAGTTGGAAGATCACACCGAGAATCATGCCCGCCGTCAGATGCATCGCGAGGAAGCCGATGAGGAACTGCCACCACGTAATGTCCAAAACGACAAGCGGAACGATGATGGTGGTGATGCAGACGAAGCTTTTGCCAGCGAAAAGGATGATCCACTCTTTGCGCGGATGGGTCTTGTTGGTATAGGGCCCGATATCTTTCTTCAGAAACTGCTGGTAATCTTTGACAAACAGCCAGTTCAGGGTGGCGAGGCTGTAGGCGAGAATGCCATAGATATGCTGGAAGCGATGGTACCAGGCGTGCGGCGCATCCGGCGAGAGTCGCAAGAGCGGTGAAACGGTCAGATCTTCATCGACACCGTGGATGTTTGTGTAGGTGTGATGGATGACGTTGTGGGTGATTTGCCACATGTATCCGTTCGCTCCGAGTGCGTCGAACGTGTAGCCGAGCCACTGGTTGACCCGCTTATTCGATGAGTATGCACCATGCAAGGCGTCGTGCGACACCGAGAACCCGATGCCAGCCATCCCCACGCCCAGGAGCACGGCCAGGGCAAGCATCTGCCAGAGCGTAAACCAGCCACTCAGGATAAGCAGATAGCAGGTCACTGTGCCGCCAAGCAGGATGATAGTTTTCACCACCATGCGCCAATCCGCTTTTTGCGAGCGCCCTGTCGTCTCAAAGTAGTGGGTTACACGCCTCCGCACTTCTGGTACAAAGGCAATGACATCCTTATTGTTAAAACGGATTTTTGTGGTGGACATGGGGGCAGAAGGTCGGTGGAAAGGTCGATGTCGTTGTTGGTCATCTCTAAGCTTATAAATAATATAATGATATCCGGCAAAAGTAACTTGCTAGGCAAAAAGATTTCAGCGATATGTGTCTGTCCTCGCCTCCTTGTCCATTGGTCTCCATCTCCCATCAGAGGGAACGTATACGCTCGTGGACTGCTAAGAGCGCTGATTACGAAAATCAAACAGGCATCTCGAACCAGCAACCTATTCTTTCCCTAGGGCCTCCAACATATCCTCCGCACAGATAAACTTGACGCGCGGGCGGCCCTGCTCGGCTCCCAGGTTCGTCTCTAGTTCGTCGATGCGTTGCCAGTCGGCGTAGGAGAAATACTGCGGCTGGTGTTCGCGGATGGTGGCCTC
>DATGCC010000748.1:0-5874 GCA_035312345.1 Rhodothermales bacterium | reverse complement strand
CCATTGTGCAGCCTTTCGAAAACAACGAAGGTCCGGGCAACGTGCCGGAGTTGTTGCTGTCGTACCGTAACTTTGGTGAGATCGACTATTACGGGGCGGATGTGTCTGTCCAGTTTCTTGCCTCCGAACGCATTAACCTGTTTGGTAACATCTCCTGGGTGAGCGATGACTTCTTCGACAACGAGGAACTCGACGAGGCAGGCAGCAGCCTTTCCCTGGCCCTCAACGCGCCCACGTTCAAGGGCAAGTTTGGAGGCAGCTACAGCGTGCCAGGCAGTTTCTCGGTCAACGCATCGGGCCGTTATGTGGAAGGCTTCCCTGTAGCGTCCGGGCCGTACCTCGGCGAGGTAGATAGCTATTTCCTGCTTGATCTCGGCGCAGGCTACGACTTCGCCCGCTATGCTCCTGGCCTCCGGCTGGATGTGACCGTCACCAACGTGCTGGACGAGATGCACTACGAATTCGTCGGTGCCCCGCAAATCGGGCGCATGGCGATGGCCCGGCTGATTTATAGCTTCTAATTCCAGCATTACGGAAGGATTACTCAAGACCTCCGGAGCGTTTACCGCTTCGGAGGTCTTTTTTGTGGCAGAAGTGAGTGACACATGAATTGAGGGTAGACATATAGGCCCGTCCCAACGGGTGCCTGATTGGAGGAATGGCAACCATCCACCCTCTTCCCGCTTTAAGAAGGATCCGTTATTTCACCGGGATCGGCGCAGGGCGCGTTGATTCCGAGTGGTGGGTGCGGTAGCTTTACCCCGTTCGGAAATGTACACCACCGGAAGCAGCAAGCGCGATTTTTGCCTCGTTGTCTCCCTTCTCCATAGCACCGATGTTTGAAGACTTCATTCCGCTGTTCATCATGATCGTGATGTCGCTCGGGCTGGCGCTCACGCTGCTCAAGCTGGGTGGCATCCTTGGCCCCAGCCGTCCCAACCGGGTCAAGATGATGGCCTACGAGAGCGGCATGGACCCGATTGGCACCGCCCGCGAGCGGTATTCGGTCAAGTTCTACCTCGTCGCCATGATCTTTATCGTGTTCGACGTAGAGGTCGTGTTCATGTACCCGTGGGCCGTCAGCTTTCAGCATTTTCTGGAAGCGGGAGCCGGGCTGGGCGTGATGGCGGTCGTCGTCTTTTTCATCCTCATTCTCGCTATCGGGCTGCTCTACGACATCAAGAAGGGCGGGCTGGAGTTTGAGTGAGGAAAGAGGAGTCTAGGAGACTATGAATCTAGGCGTCTGGGAATCTTAGTCTCGTAGCCTCTTAGTTTCATAGACTCTTACTCTGAAGCCGAAACAGCACCCCGGCCCCCTCATTTAACCTCTAGCCTGTAACAGGCATCTCGACTTGCCAACAACCATTTCGATAGGATCATGGACTTACAAGAAGGCTATCTGACCACGACGGTGGATGCCGTAGTCAACTGGGCGCGGTCGAACTCGCTGATGCCGATGCCGATGGGCCTGGCCTGTTGCGCTATCGAAATGATGGCGTTTGCCGGGCCAAAATACGATGTGGCTCGTTTCGGGAGCGAGGCCATGCGCTTCTCGCCGCGCCAGGCCGACCTGATGATCGTTGCCGGGTGGGTGACCTACAAGATGGCGCACGCCATCCGCCGCGTATGGGATCAGATGGCCGATCCCAAATGGTGCATCGCCATGGGCGCCTGTGCCTCGACGGGCGGGATGCACCGTTGCTACGGTGTGGTGCAGGGCTGCGACAACTTTCTGCCGGTGGACGTCTACATCCCCGGCTGCCCGCCGCGCCCCGAAGCCGTGATCCACGCGCTCATGGATATCCAGGAGAAAATCCGCAACGACTATTCCGTCGTGAAAGATCGCGAGCAAGGCGTCAGCCGTGCTGCCATTGCTCCGGCCCACCCCACCGTCCTCACGCCCGACGGCGAGAAGATTGTGACACCGGGTATTCTTTACGATCAAGATTAAGGTTATAAGTTCAAGGTTTAGGGTTGTCGGTTTGGAAACTTTGAACCTTGAACCCCGAACCCGAAACCATCTTTTCCATGCGCCAAGACGAAAAGAACATAGAGACGAAAACCAACGCGCACCTCACCCACGAGACGCTGAAGTTCCACTTCACGCCCGTTGAGACGCCCGTGCCCGAGGAAGCCGCTACCAATCCGCACGCCAAGCAGACGACGCAAGTGGCCGATGTGGTGGACGCGTTGCGAGAAAAGTTTGGCGACACGGTGGGTGATCTTATCGTGTATGCCGGCGAGCATACGGTTTTCGTGGGCAAAGCGCAGATCGTAGAGGTGTGCCGCTGGTTGAAAGACGAGCAGGGGTTCACCTACTTCGTCGATATGGGCGGGGTGGATCGCTTTACGGATGGGGATCGCTTCGAGGTGTTCTACAACCTTGTCAGCATCACAGACCGCAAGCGCATCCGCCTGAAAATTCGCGTGGACGAGGAGGATCTGCATGTGCCGTCCGTGACCGGCGTGTTTCGCGCTGCCAACTGGAACGAGCGCGAGGTCTACGACATGCTTGGCATTGTCTTCGACGACCACCCGGACATGCGGCGTATGTTCATGCCAGAGGACTTCGAGTACTACCCGCAGCGCAAGGAATTCCCCCTCCTCGGCGTTCCTGGCTCGCTACCGTTGCCGCCCCAAACCCCCGAAGGCGACCTCACGCTCGATCCCTTCCCGGCGGCCCACGGCAGCAAACCCGTCAAGAGTTACGAAGAACCGGAAAGCGACTAATTTGGGATTTTCGATTTTGGATGTGCGATTGGGTGCTTGCCTGATGCAATCCAAAATCGAAAATCCCCAATCCAAAATCGACAATATGCCTTCAGCAGCAGCCCTTATGGGATCGACCAGGAGCGAGGATCTGTTCTCGTTCTGGCCGCGCCACAACAGAGCCATCTACAAACGGCTGGAGAGCAAGCACGCCTGGCTTGAAGAGAAACACCACGGTGGCGACGGCGAAGTGGCCGATGCGCTTGAGCATCAGATGACGCTCAACATCGGGCCGCAGCACCCCGCTACGCACGGCGTACTCCGTTGCGTCGTCAAGCTCGACGGGGAGTTGATCGAGAAGTGTGTGATCGACATCGGGTACCTGCATCGCGGCATCGAGAAGCTGGCCGAGAGCAAGACGTACCAGGAGTTCATGCCCTACACCGACCGCATGGACTACCTCGCGCCTTACAGCAACAATGTGGCGTGGTGCCTCGCCGTCGAGAAGCTGGCCGGTATCGAAGTGCCGGAGCGGGCACAATGGATCCGCATGATCTGCTGCGAACTGGCCCGCATCTCGTCGCACATGCTCTGGCTGGGCGTGGGCCTGATGGACGCCGGAGCCGTTAGCGTTTTCCTCTGGGCGTTCCAGGGTCGCGAGGACATCTACAGCATCTTCGACGAAGTGGCCGGGGCGCGTTTCACCGTCTCGCACAGTCGCATCGGTGGGCTGGCCTCCGACCTTACACCAGCGGCCTTCGAGCGCATCTACGACTTCGTAGATCGCTACCCGGACATCATCAAAGGCTGGCAGAAGCTGCTCAACCGCAACCGCATCTGGATCGAGCGCATCCAGGGCATCGGCACGCTCTCGGCGGAGGAAGTGGTGGAACTGGGCATGACCGGTCCCAACCTGCGGGCCAGCGGCGTCGAGTATGACATCCGCCGGTTCGAGCCGTACCTGAAGTATGACGAGGTCGATTTCAACATTCCCATGCGTACTGAAGGCGACTCGATGGCGCGCTACCACTGCCGGATGGAAGAGATGCTGGAGAGCATCAAGATCATCAAGCAGTGCCTCGAAAAGCTGCCCGAAGGCCCTATCCGCGTAGATGATGCGAAAGACGCCTATCCGTCGAAGGACGAAGTCTATTACTCGATGGAAGGCATGATCCACGATTTTATGTACACCGACACGGGTGTCGCGCCGCCGAAAGGAGCCGCCGCCTACCACGCCATCGAAAGCCCTAAAGGGGAACTCGGTTTTTACCTGGAAAGCGATGGCACCGGGCATCCGTGGCGCGCCCACATTAAAGCCCCGTCCTTCGCCAACCTGCAAGGGCTGGAGCACCTGATGGAAGGTTCTCCGGTGGCAGATGTCGTTGTGCTCATCGGCACCGTCGATCCCGTGATGGGCGAATCGGACAAATGAAGGTGGGTGGATGGGAGTGTGGGAGGGTTCTTTTATCCCCCAAACGCCCATTCTTCCAAACCCACACACAAAACGCCAACTTCAGCAAATAAAGAAACGGAAAGAGTTCACGCATGGCGGACTTCATAAAAAACCCCGTTGTCCCGCTGCCGGATCGTTCGCCGGAGCCAGCGTTCTCGGAAGAGGAACTGGTGTTCACGGAGGAAGAGAAGGTGCAGATTGCCAACTACGTCAAGCAGTATCCCACGCCCGATGGTGCGGTGATGCGGGTGTTGTGGGTGGCGCAGGAGAAATTCGGCTACCTTCCGCCCGAAGTCATCCAACTCGTCGCCGAGGAAGTGGGGATGCCGTATGCCAAAGCCTACGGCGTCGCTACGTTCTACACGCAGTATTACAAGCAGCCCGTGGGCAAATTCGTCCTTGATGTGTGTACCTGCTTCTCGTGCCAGTTCTGCGGCGGCTACGACATGCTGCACTACCTGGAAGACAAGCTGGGCATCCACAAAGGCGAGACGACGGAGGACGGCCTGTTCACCATCCAGGAAGTCGAATGCCTCGGTGCGTGCGGCTCGGCTCCGATGCTGCAAGTCACCAACGGCCCCTACGTCCATAACCTGACGACCGCCAAGCTCGACCACCTCATCAACGAGTTGAAGCAGGGCCGGATGCCGCCGTTCGTCTCCGTCACGCTCCCACAGGATGAAGACGAGATGGGCGGCAACCGTCGCAGCGATGCCGAGGCCGTCGATATGTATCAAGCTCCTCCCCTCCCGCAAACCGTGAAGTAGATCGCAATATGGAAGCAACCAACGGCAAAACCAAAGCTGGCGACTGGCGCAATTACGAGCGCGTGCTGCTGCCGCCTGTCAAAGACCTGCACAGGCTGGAGGTCTACGAAGACAATGGTGGCTACAAGGCGCTGCGCGAGGTGCTGACGAATCCGAAGTGGGAGCCCAAAGTCATCACCGACGAAGTGAAAGCCAGCGGCCTGCGCGGGCGGGGCGGAGCCGGATTCAACACCGGGCTCAAGTGGAGTTTTATGCCACCCGTCGATCCCGATGTGCCGCGCTTTCTGTGCTGCAACGGCGACGAGAGCGAGCCGGGTACGTTCAAAGACCGGCAACTGATGGAGTACAACCCGCACCTCGTCTTCGAAGGCATCCTCATCGCCAACTATGCGATGTCGATCAAGACGTGTTTCCTCTACATCCGCGGCGAATTTGCCGACTGGATCACGCACATGGAGCGCGAACTGGCGAGGCTCTACGAAAAGGGCTACGTCGGCGAGAACATTATGGGCACGGGCTTCTCGACAGACATCGTCATTCACAAAGGCGCGGGCGCGTACATCTGCGGCGAGGAGACGAGCCTGATGGAGAGCCTGGAAGGCAAACGCGCCTATCCGCGCATCAAGCCGCCGTTCCCGGCCCAGAAAGGTGTGTGGGGCTATCCGACCACCATCAACAACGTCGAAACGCTGGCGTGCGCCCCGCTGATCATCAACCGGGGAGCCGACTGGTATAAGAACATCGGAGCCGAGAAACATCCCGGCCCTGTGCTTTATGGCATTTCTGGTCATGTTAACCGGCCCGGCGTCTACGAATATCCGACCGGCATGCTCATCACCGACCTGTTGAACGAAGTCTGTGGTGGGATGCGCGGTGGCAAGAAGCTCAAAGCGCTGGTGCCTGGCGGGTCGTCCGTGCCCGTCCTCCGTGCCGACATGATCGATG
>DATGCC010000747.1:0-12624 GCA_035312345.1 Rhodothermales bacterium | reverse complement strand
CTGCGCGGGGGACGATTCCAGGTCACCATCCAGACAGAAGCATCGCTGGCATTTCCGGTAGCAGGTAAAAACAGCAGCGCCATCCGTAGCGTCTTCGGTGATCCGCGGGATGGCGGGCGGCGCAGACACCACGGCGTCGATATCTTCGCGCCCCGTGGCACACCGGTGCTGGCAGCAGCCGATGGCGTAGTGAGCCGCGTGCGCAACGGTGGCCTCGGCGGCAAAACCGTCTGGCTCCGTGACCGCGACGGCAACAACCTCTACTACGCCCACCTCGAAAGCCAGCTTGTGACCGCGGGCATGCGGGTATCTGTAGGTGACACCGTCGGCCTCGTCGGCAATACCGGCAACGCCCGCACGACGCCACCGCACCTGCACTTCGGCATCTACCGCAACGGACCCATGAATCCGTATCCGTTCATCCACCAGCCAACCACCCAGCCAGCTACACTTCGTGCTGATACCACCCGGCTAGGACAGTGGGCGCGCACGACGCGCAACAATGCCACCCTTCGCCGCGCCCCCGACGCCGACGCTGACGCCATCCGCGCATTGCCACGCCAGACGGGTCTGTACGTGGCAGGCGGCACAGGGGCCTGGTACCGCGTCCACCTGCCCGACGGCACGCCCGGCTACCTCACCGCCTCCCTGGTCGAACCCGCCCAGCGCCCGCTTCGGCAACTCAACCTGGCTGCGGGTCAACCCGTACGCACCCACCCGACGCTTGCTGCCATGACCATCGACAGCCTCACCGCAGACACCGCTGTGCCCGTCCTTGCCCAATTCGACGACTTCCTGTACGTAGCTTCATCATCGGGCCGCGCCGGGTGGATTGCTGCTGATTGAGAAGCCCAGGAAAAACCTTTGCGCAATGGATCGCACGGATGCGGAAAGCGTCTAACCGACTCCATCTTTTGAGAGAAGCAGGACGATCCATTGGCAGATATAGAACAGGCTGATAAAAAGAAGAAAAAGAATCCGCTGACCATCTCGGCTACGTGGCGCGAAGCCAAGGCGTTGATGTGGACGCACCGCAGCAAGCTTGGCCTCGGGCTGATCCTGATGATCATCAACCGGCTGAGCGGGTTCGTCCTGCCCACCAGCTCCAAATTTCTGATCGACAACGTCATCGGGCAGCAACAGCTTGAATTGCTGGTACCCCTGGCAATTGCTGTCGGTGCGGCAACCCTCGTGCAGGCAGCAACCACCTTTTCGCTGTCGCAGATCATCAGCGTGACGGCGCAACGTGCCATCATGAACATGCGGCGGCGCGTGCAGGCGCATGTCACCCGCCTGCCCATCAGCTATTACGATGGGACCAAAACCGGCGTGCTTATTTCGCGGATCATGACCGATCCCGAGGGCATCCGCAACCTCATCGGCACAGGTATCCTGCAACTCGTCGGTGGCATTTTCACGGCGGTGCTGGCCCTCGGCGTGCTGTTTTACCTGAACTGGCAACTCACGTCCATCACCATCGGCATCCTGGCGCTGTTCGGCAGCGGCATGGCGCTGGCGTTCACGCGGCTGCGTCCGATCTTTCGCAAACGTGGCGAGATCAACGCCGATGTCACCGGGCGGCTGAATGAAACGCTCAATGGCATCCGCATCGTCAAAGCGTACGGCACGGAGGAGCGCGAGCAGGGCGTGTTTGCGGAAGGCGTCGAACGGTTGTTTCTGAACATTAAAAGCTCGATTACGGGCATCTCAGCCATCTCCTCGTTTGCCGGGCTCGTAATCGGCGCGGTGGGCGTGCTGATGATTCTCGTCGGCGGCCGCGCCATTGCGGGCGGCGAAATGACGCTCGGCGACTTTGTGATGTACGTGTTCTTCATTGGCCTGCTCGCCGCACCTATTGTGCAGATGGCATCTATTGGCACACAGATTTCGGAGGCGTTTGCGGGATTGGATCGCATCCGTGAAGTGCTCAAGATGACGACAGAGGATGAGGAAGACGAAGCGCGTCAGCCACTGTCGGATGTGGAGGGTAACATCGTATTCGAGGATGTGCACTTTGCCTATGAGGAAGATGTGCCGGTGCTGAAAGGCATCTCGCTGAGCGCCCAGGCAGGCACCACGACGGCGCTCGTCGGGTCGAGTGGATCGGGCAAGAGCACGCTGGTGAGCCTCGTGATGGCCTTCAACCGCCCCGACGCAGGCCGCATTCTGGTAGACGGGCACAACCTGAGCGAAGTGCGCCTCAAAGACTTCCGTTCGCACCTCGGCGTGGTGATGCAGGAAAACTTTCTGTTCGACGGCACCGTGGCAGAAAACATCAAGTTTGCCAAACCCGATGCGAGCCGCGAAGAGGTCGAGCGCGTCAGTCGCCTCGCTAATGCGCACGACTTCATCTCCGGCTTCCCCGATCGCTACGACAGCGTCGTCGGCGAGCGCGGCATCAAGCTATCGGGCGGGCAGCGACAGCGCATCGCCATCGCCCGCGCCATCCTCGCCGACCCGCGCATCCTGATTCTGGACGAAGCCACCTCCAGCCTCGACAGCGAGAGCGAGGCGCTGATCCAGGCGGGTTTCCGGAGCCTACGCGAAGGCCGCACCACCTTTGTCATTGCACACCGCCTCTCCACCATCCGCAGCGCCGACCAGATTCTCGTCCTCGAAGACGGCGAAATCTTGGAATGCGGCACGCACCAGGAACTGATGACCGCCGACGGACGCTACCGCGAACTGCACGACCGGCAGCATGTGTGGGAGGAAAACCTCTTCATCAACCCCGGCGAAGATTATATGCCGGTGGGCGAAGCGCAGTCATAGCGTAGTATTCCCAAATCAAAAATCCTGCTACGGCAGCCCGTTAATGGCGAGGCATTGATTGGTATAGTTCAGGTCTTCCGTCACCTCTTTGCCCAACCATGCAGGGGGCTCAAAGCAGTTCGCGGCTTCGACGCTTTCAAACTCGACTTCGGCGGTAACCAGACCGTCCAGGACACCCGCGTAGACATCCAGTTCGATGGTGTGACCTTCGTAGGGAATGGCATACCGTTGCTTTTCAATCCGGCGTCCTTCTGTCAGCGGCCATAGCATCTTAAACTGGGTCGGCGTCAGGTCAATTTCCACCTCGCGGCGCTGTACGCCCTGCCCCTGCTTAATGGTCTGCACCAGGCGATCGTCGATCTCTCGGAGCCGCACCGAGGAACCATTGGTATCCACCACGAGGTACCCCTGACGAATGGAGGCAGGAGTTCCACACGCCATCTCCTCAGGCAAGGCAGGCACGAGAAACTTACGCTCAATTTCCCACCCGTCCTTGCCGGACTGATCCTTTTTAGGGAGTGTCTGTGTATCCATCTCAACGCTCTTCTGAACTTGCGCTCGGCTGCGTGGTTTGTGTTTTCTTCTGATCGTGTATTTTTCTGTGCTTCCCCCCAGCCGTACGATATGGGCATTTACGTCATCGACCCCAACGAGAATACGCGGGTGCCGTTCCTGCGAGGCATCCTTACGCGCTCGCTACGCTCTGCCGGGTTGTCGTTCAACGAAGCCTATCGCCTCGCCAACAAAGTCCGTGACAAACTCGGCTCCAACGCCAAGATCTCCACAGACGACCTGACCGAGTTGGTCATCAAGTATCTCGACAAAGGCGGCTACACCGAGGCACTGGAACGCTACCAGCGGCCCTCGCAGGCCATCGTCCCTATCAACGTTATCGACCGGCAGGGGCAGGCTTCCCCCTTTTCAAAAGGACATCTCTCGCAATCCTTGGAGATTTGTGCCTTTCCAAAAGACGAGTGCTACAGCATCACCGCCGATATCGAGCAACAACTCGTCATCAGTGGCATTACCGAGATCACATCATCCGACTTGGCCCGGTTTACGTACCGCCATCTGTGCGAGCACGCCCCGCCGGAAATCGCGCAACGCTACCTTGTGTGGGTCGAGTTCTCGCGCAGTGGGAAGCCGCTGATCCTGCTGATCGGGGGGGCACCTGGCGTCGGCAAGAGCACCATCGGCTCGGAGATTGCCCACCGGTTGAACATTGTGCGGACGCAGAGCACCGACATGTTACGCGAGGTGATGCGGCTGATGGTGCCCAAGCGCCTGCTCCCGGCTCTCCATGTCTCTTCGTTCAGCGCGTGGAAGACGCTACCCTCCCGCAACGCCCGTTCCGTCAGCTTCGACACCCACTTTGTAGATGGCTATCTGACACAGGCCCGCGAAGTATCGGTAGGCATCGAGGGCGTGCTGAAACGGGCCGAGCGCGAGCAGGTCTCGATCATCATGGAAGGCGTCCACATCTACCCGATGCTGCAAAAGCGCCTCGCCCGCAAAACCGACGCCATCGTCATCCCGCTGATCGTGGGCGTGCTCAAGCGCAAACAACTCCGCAAACAGTTGCAGGGGCGCGGGCAGCAGGTCACCTCCCGCCGCTCAGAGCGCTACCTCGAAAGCTTCGACGCCATCTGGGAGCTCCAATCTTACCTGCTCACCGAAGCCGACCGCCACCAGATCACCATCGTGCCCAACGTGGATGAACTGGAATCCATCCGGCTGGTGATGGAAACCATCTCCGAGCACCTCGCCACCGTATATGAAGGCACGCCGGAAGAGGTGTTTGCTTGAGTTGGTCAGGCAGTCTGTCTCTGAAGAGCGCCGATCTGCCGGAACAGCACAATGCCAGCGGCCAGCATCCAGCCGACGCCGATGGGGATGATGACGAACCCATAGGTGGTGAGGCCACTGCCACCGGTTAACATAGCTACGGCATTCAACACCCCCGCCACGGCAGTCAGCACGCTCCAGCGGGCCAGCCAAGTCGGCACCCAGTCTTCCCGCCCAGCCAGCGAGAGCAGGGGCGGACCGATCCCGAGCACAAGGATCGTCGCAACCCAGTCCGCCCGTGAGGCAAACCAGCCGACGACTTCGGCCGCCATGATCGCTTCGGGCGACGTAGCTGGCGCAATTTGCACTACCACTGCCAGCCAGGCCACGTAGGCAGCCATCACCAGCGGCGCACCGACCCAGTAACAAAACATGGCAAACCGGGCGATCACCGGGCGATGCCCAGAGAGGGACGCCATAGCCGTGGCAGCGATGCCCATCAGAAAGATCATTACGATCCAGATGGTGAGGTTCGTTACGAGCATGAGGCTGGCGTCTCCGGCAGCAGTGAGATAACTGGCTGTGTCGCCCGTAGCCAGGGCGGCATCCAGATCGGCCCCAGACAGGCCCCAGAGTGCCGCGCCTGTAAGCGCGCAGAGGGAGCCCGCAATAGCTGTGTAGGCCCCCACCCGCGTCGCCGTTTCGATGTGTTTAGCTTCCATCGGCTCGTCCTCCTTCCTGTTAGTTGCAACGGTCAGAGATCAGCCGTATACGGCTGTGGCTGTCTTGCCAGAGAAGCTATGAAATCACGTAGAATGGAGCAACTTAAAGGGTTGAGCCCTTGTTCAGCTTCAACAACTCACCCCCCGAAGATCCCGCGAAGGATAAAGAAGAACAGCGCTGACAACCCTGCACCGACGGGCAATGTAACCACCCACGAGAGCCCAATCTTGCCCAGCACCCGCAAGTCCAATGCGGCGATACCACGGGCAATGCCGACGCCCATGACGGCTCCCACTAGGATGTGCGTCGTAGAGACGGGCATCCCTGTGCGCGAGGCGAGCACAACGGTCGCAGCAGCAGCCAGTTCGGCGCTGAAGCCGCGTGTCGGGGTCAACTCTGTAATCTCTTTGCCGATGGTCCGCATCACGCGATAGCCCAGCGTGGCGAGGCCCACCACGATGCCGATGCCGCCGAGCAACAGGATCCAGATGGGCAACCCGGCCTGCTGCACCACCTGTCCGCCGGATTGAACGATGCTTACTACCGCCGCCAGCGGTCCTATGCCATTCGCCACATCGTTGGAGCCGTGCGCGAAGGCCATGGCGCAGGCGGTGAACACCTGCATCGGCGCGAACACCTTCTCTACACCTGCAAACTGAAAATCCTTGTCATCGCCGGAGGTGTCAGCCAGTTGCCGCCGGATGAAGAACTGCCCGATCGCTGCCACGACCAGACCAAACCCGATGGACAGCAAAACGGACGTGATGATCGAAAACTCGATGTCGAGGTGCTTGAGCCCCTTGAACAGCGTGACAAGCGCGATCAGGAAGCCGACAAGAAACAGATATACTGGTCCCCACTTGCGCGCATTCGCCATAGGCGTCTCGGTATCCAGAATCAGCTTGCGGATGCTGATCATCAGTAGCAGCGCGATCAGCCCACCGAGGAGCGGAGAGATCACCCAGCTTGCGACGATCTGCGTCACCTTGTCCCACTGCACTGCGTCCTGCCCGATCCCGACGAGTGCGAACCCGACGAGCGCGCCCACGATGGAGTGCGTCGTCGAAACGGGCCAGCCTTTCGCCGAGGCAATCATCAGCCAGATGGCTGCTGCCAGCAGCGACGCCAGCATGCCATAAACCAACAACTCGGGCTGATCGAAAATAGGTGTGGGATCAACGATGCCTTTGCGCACGGTTTCTGTCACCGAGCCACCCGCCAGGATCACCCCAGCAAACTCGAAAACGGCAGCGATGATAATCGCCTGTTTGACTGTGATCGCCCGCGAGCCAACGGAGGTGCCCATCGCGTTCGCTACGTCGTTGGCCCCGATGCCCCAGGTCATGTAAAGCCCGAAGATCGCTGCCAGCGCGATGAACCAGATGCCGTATACCGCGATGATTTCCATTTTTTAGGTTGATAGCTACTTCAAGGGTGAGGTTGTGAGTCTAGAAAGCCAGGAGGCTAAGAAGTCATAGACTCTTAGCCTTTCAACACGTAGACGCTTAGTCTCCCAGGCTCATAGACGCTTAAAAACTACCGTGCGATGAGCAGGCGAAGGCGATTGCCCACCTTTTCGGCATAATCCGCCAGATCACCAATCCATTCGATGAGGCGGTACCAGAACATGACCGAGACGGGCTTCATCTCGTCCTCATGCTCGAAGAGTGTGCGTGTCAGGGCCTGCTCCAGTTCGTCGGTCTCGTCCTCCATGAGGTTGAGGTGGTGGACCATTTCTTCGACTTTGTCCGCCTCACGCCCACCGAAGCCGACTTCCAGCAGTTCATCCAGTTCATTGATGATAAGAAAGGATTGATGGCACACCTCTAGACACTTATGCACGAACGGCTGCAACGCATCGGCGATGGGCGGCGGCACCTCCATCCTGCGCTCATAGAGCAGCCCCGCGATGTCCTGCGCTACATCGGCGATGGAGTCCTGCATATCGAGCACTTCGAGCAGGTCGCGGCGGTCCACGGGCAGAAACAACCCACGCGGCAGGTGCTCACGAAGTTTATTTTTGATGGTGTCCGCTTCGGCCTCGACGCTATCGATGCGTGCTTTGAGCGCCTCGATCTGGGCGTGGTCTCCAGCGGCAAGGGCCTCGAACAGGCTCGGTATGTTCTCTACGCACCGCTCGACCACCGCCATGTGCTCCTGCAATGAGCGAAACGGGTTGCGTCCAAATAGTCCAGCTAGCTTGGTAGGCACAGTGTTTCTCCAGGATGGGAAAGGGAGTTCAAGTGCGGAATGAGATACGAAACACCAGCGACAATCTCAGCATGCGCCCGCTTTTTCCATCGAACAGAACGCATTCTTCCCAACTGTGGCAGGCGCTGTGCTGCGTCGGTGGTGCGGCTGGCTGCCTTGCTGTATGGACTGTGCCCTGTAGCATCGTCTAAAGCACCATCGTCTAAAAATGTACATCCAGCGTAATGCGACCACTAACCCACGCTTCATCATCTGCGTTTTCCTTGCTAACGAGCACGTTGGGAATGAAACGCACGTTGGCGTGCGGCTGATAGGCCACGCCCGCAAGCACAAAAAGCTCATTCGTCTCCACATCCGACAGATCACGCTGCACCTGATCGACACGCGCTACAGCTTCCCACGCAGTCCCCAGGGTAAGCGTAGCAAACAGGCTGACCCCGGTCAGATTATCCAACGCGTCGGCCTCAGCCAACTGAATCTGGTTGAAAAAGCCTTCAAGACCTACGCGAAAGGTGGAAGCCTGATAGCCTATAAAAGCATTGGCGGTGGTGCCCGCCGTACGCTCATCGCCATACCCGGCGTAGTCGCCGCCGAGCGTAATCGTGAACGGCTCAGCAGGGTACCATGCCATCTGTGCATAGACGCGCTTGTATTTATCGGTCTCCGCGTTGACACCACTGTTATTAGCAACCATGAGCCCGTAACGCAAGGTGCCACCCGAAGTGACCGGCCCTCTGGCAGCTACGCCCATGTCCCGCGAGGAAGCAATCCCGTTGCGATCCAGCAAGGTTTTTTCGAGGCTCCGGTAGCCCCACACCCGTTCGGATATACCAAAAACCGGTGGTCCACTGAGGCCAAAGACCAGTTCATGGCCCTTGCCCCAAGGATTCGACCACTTCACGTAGAGATCTTTCACAAAAGGATGGATATCGGAGTCCTTGGCTTCAAGCCTTGCCCGTCCGCTAAAAGCATCGGAGAGGGTAAAATCGGTGGTGAGGTAGAGCCGTCGGTAACCGAAGCTGTTTTGTCCTTGCTCGCCCTCCACAGGCGAAGCCAACAGGTACGCGTAATCCGCAAAAGCCAGCCCGCTAACCTCGACCGTAGGTTGTGCCTTTACAGATTGCACGAACAACAACAAACAAGTGAGCAGGAAAATCGCGGTGCTTCGGGTCATACGAGACAGCTTTTTATATTAAGCATGGTTCAGATGGATCGGAGCGCAACAGCATTAAGATAACGTTATCCTAGTGTTAAGTGAGTGTTATCAAATTGTTAATAAAGCCCGACGGGGATCAATTTCGAGGATCAGCATCACCAATACGAAGAGATAGCGCTGAGTAGGACTGCAAGGAACCTGCAAGGCATCCTGGGGATGTACAACCCGCTCTCCCTCTGCAACCCAACGCCGCCGCAATGTCCAGCCTGCTCCAGCCGCACCACCTTGCCTTGCTCCACGACCTCGCTGACGAAGCAGAAGACCCGGCCCTACAGCGACGTGCCCATCTCCTCTTGCTCTACCACGAAGGCCACTCAACCCGTGAGGTAGCGCAGGCGGTGGAACTTTCGGAAAGTCAGGTGCGCCACTGGCGACGGCAATTCAAGCAACATGGCATGGCCCTCTTCCCGTCCGTCGATCAGGCCGAGCCAACCACAAACGGACAGGCCAAGCCAGAGAATAAATCGAAAGTGCCTGCTGCCGACACGGCAACGACGTATCAAGGGCCTTTTCATCTGAGTGACCCGGACCTGTTTGTCAATCGAGAGTTGAGCCTGCTGGAGTTTCAGCGGCGCGTGCTGGAGGAAGCGGAAGACGAAAGCAATCCGCTACTGGAACGGCTCAAGTTCCTCGCTATCGTCGGCTCCAACCTGGACGAGTTTTTTATGGTGCGCGTGGGTGGGCTGAAAAAGCAGGTGGCTGCGGGCGTCACTGATCTCTCGCCCGACGGCATGACGCCTGCCGAGCAAATTGCCGCTGTCCGCCAGGTAGCCCAGCAGTTGATGGAAGAGGCTCAGGCCACCCTCCGCGACGACCTGCTCCCGGCGCTGCGAAGCCACGGCATCTTTCTGTTCGACTACGACGATCTCAACAAGAAGAAAAAGACCACCGTCGATACCTATTTCGAGGAAGTTATCTTCCCGGTGCTGACGCCGCTGGCCTTCGATCCAGGCCATCCGTTTCCGCACATCTCCAACCTCAGCCTCAACCTCGCCGTGTTGATCCGCGACGAGCAGGGGCGCGAGCACTTCGCCCGCGTGAAGGTGCCCCCCTCGCTGCCACGCCTGCTGCCCATCAAGCGCTCCTCGGGCAGTGTCCGCCGCGACGGGACGGTGCCGTACAACCATTACTTCGTGTGGATCGAACAGGTCATCGCCGCGAATTTGCAGGCGCTATTTCCTGGTATGGAGATCGTGGAGGCGCATCCGTTCCACATCACGCGCAACGCCGACATGGTCATCCAGGAAATCGAGGCCGACGATTTGCTGGAAACGATGGAGCAGAGCGTGCGGCAACGCCGCTTCGGATCGGTCGTCCGCGCTACCTTCAACAGCGCCATGCCGGAGGCCGTGCGGGCCATCCTGTACGAGAACCTGATGATGGATCCGAATGACGGCTACGCGCTGGACGGACCGCTGGGCCTGAGCAGCCTGATGAGCGTGGCGACGAGCATTGAGCGCACCGAACTCCGCGATGCGCCCTTCATCCCGGTCACGCCGATGCCACTCAAAACCGACCTCCGCGACAGCGACCTTTTCGCCTCCCTTCGCCAGCGACCGTTTCTGCTCCACCACCCGTACGACTCCTTCACACCCGTCATAGAATTCCTCGAACACGCCGCCGAAGATCCCAATGTGCTCGCGATCAAGCAGACGCTTTACCGCGTGGGGCGCAACTCGCCGGTGGTGAAAGCGCTGCTGAAGGCCCGCGAGAACGGCAAGCAAGTGGCCGTGCTGGTCGAGATCAAGGCGCGGTTCGATGAGGAGAGCAACATCGGCTGGGCGAAGATGCTGGAGCAGGAAGGCGTGCATGTCATCTACGGCCTGCTGGGACTGAAAACGCATTCCAAGATCGCGCTCGTGATCCGCAAGGAAGGCGACCACATCCGCCGCTACGTCCACCTCTCCACGGGCAACTACAACGCCGTCACGGCACACCTGTACGAAGATCTCGGTTTCTTCACGACGGACCCGGCCATCGGCGCGGACGCCACCGACCTCTTCAACTTCCTGACAGGCTATTCGGACAAAACCGATTACCGCAAGCTGCTGGTAGCTCCTATCACACTACGCCCTCGCCTGGAAGCCCTCATCAAGCGGGAGATCAAGCACCATCGCAAAGGGCAGCCCAGTCACATCATCATCAAGACAAACGCGCTGGTAGATACGGCGATGATTCAGTTGCTCTACAAGGCGTCGCAGACGGGTGTTACGATTGACCTAATCGTGCGCGGCATCTGCTGCCTGCGCCCTGGCATTCCCGGCCTCAGCGAGACTATCAGCGTGAGAAGCATCGTCGGGCGCTTTCTCGAACACAGCCGCATTTATTACTTCCACAACGGCGGCGACGAGCAGATCTACCTCGGCAGCGCCGATATGATGCCGCGCAACATCGACCGGCGCGTCGAAATCCTCTTCCCCCTCGAAGAGCCGACGCTCATCCGCCACCTGCGCGACGACATCCTCGCCACATATCTGGACGACAACACCAAGGCCCGCCGCATGCAACCCGATGGCTCCTACGTCCGCGCAACGCCCGGATCCGATGAACGCCCCGTCAACGTCCAGGAATGGCTCCTGACGCAACGGCAAAAACGAACGTCGGAAGAGCGGCATCCGTGGGAAATGTTTTGATGTAGTGTGCTGCTCGGTCTGCCCTTGCACCAACGTCGGTGACGCCGTAGATTTGAACCAGCATCGGCCTGCTGTATGCGGCTGATTGCTAAGGCAGGCTGCTTCTTTCATGGCAAGACGAAGTGCCCATGGCTGTTTGGAGCAAACGTAGTTGTTTTAACCACGCCCTTCCCCAAACCACCAACGAGCGCTCCTTCTATGGAAGACCTTATCGGCACCGTCAATCTCTTTGCTGGCGACTTCACCCCCAGAGGCTGGATGCCCTGCGAGGGCCAACTCTTGCCTATCGCGCAAAACCAAGCCCTCTATACGATCCTTGGCACCCGGTACGGCGGAGATGGGCATCGGACCTTTGCCTTGCCGAAATCTCACTCCGCTTAAAGGCAACACGGGCACCGTGCAGTACATCATTTGCGTACAGGGCATGTTTCCTACCCGGAGCTAGAGCACGTTTTTGGGGAACCTGCCTACTTGCTCAATTATGTCATTCCTGAACTTCATCAGGAATCTGGATCGTATTGTGCCTGGATCCCTATCCTCTCCCGACTTGGCCTAATCGTTACGGACGGATCCCTCTTCCCTCCTGGCCCTTCCCTCTTCCCTATTTTGCCAAATATTGGCAGAACGCCGGTAGGTCTTCCCCGTTTTTCTTGCTAGCATAATCTTTAAACGCTCATCCTGCACCCAGCCTACTGGAGGTTTTTAATATGGCAACGCATCAAGGTCGCAAAGTCACTGTCATCGGAGCCGGCAACGTCGGCGCAACCGTCGCCGAGTGTGTCGCGCGCAAAGACATGGTCAAAGAGGTCGTCCTCGTCGATATCAAGGAGGGTCTGCCGCAGGGCAAAGCGCTCGACCTGATGGAGGCCGCCCCGATTCATCTGTTCGACACAACGGTCACCGGCTCGAACGACTACGACGCCACCGCCGGATCTGACATCTGCGTCATCACGGCGGGCATCCCGCGCAAACCCGGCATGAGCCGCGACGACCTGCTGGCAACCAATGCCAAGATCGTCCGCTCCGTCACCGAGCAGTTCGTCGCCAACAGCCCCGACGCCAAGCTCGTCATCGTCTCCAACCCGCTCGACGTGATGACCTACGTGGCCTACATGGCGAGCAGCTTCCCGAGTCAGCGCGTGATGGGCATGGCCGGTGTGCTCGATACGGCCCGCTACCGCGCCTTCATCGCGATGGAACTCGGCGTCTCGGTGCGCGACATCCAGGCCCTGCTGATGGGCGGTCACGGCGACACGATGGTGCCGCTGCCGCGCTACACCACCA
>DATGCC010000746.1:0-2585 GCA_035312345.1 Rhodothermales bacterium | reverse complement strand
TATCCCTCCACCAGCACCTCCTGCGCCCGCAACCCCTCCAGAATACCCCGGAACCCCTCGGTCCGGGCCAGCGCCATCGCCAGGTAGGTCGAGACGCGCAGGTCCTTCGCCTTCTGCCCGAGCAGCATCTGGCAGGTCTCGCCGATCTGGACGTAGTCGACCCCTACGGGGTTGACCGAGGAGAGTTGGTCGATCTCGTCCTTGAGCGCCAGAAAATCGTCGTCGTAGGTGATGTCCTCACCCACCGGATTGGCTTCCGAAATGGGACGTTGGATCGCTTCGAGCAGGGGGGTCAGTGCGTCTACCTCAACAGCCATGGATGCATTGCCTGGGTTTGGAATTAGCCGGGAAAGGAATCTACGTATTCGATGGTAAAGTCTTCATCCCGTTCCACAATTTTAATACGGTAATCGGGCAGTTCCTCGACGATCTCCCACTTGCCCGGCGCATCGGCGAGGTAGGGCACCAGTTGCACGCGCAAATCTGCTCCGTACTCGACGACCCGAACACGGTAATCCTCGAAATAAGTGACGTACTCGATCCGGCCATAGATGCGGCCTAGATCCAGTGAAGATTGCGGCTCCATAGTGCAGGTTTGAGGCATCTTTTGTGCAATGCGGTTTTCGCAGGCGTTGCATTCGGAGAGCACCCCAAGGGTACTTCCTACGGGGCGCGGGAACCGAAAGACGGTGAGCGAAAACGCCGCTTGCGCCTTCCGCTTCCCGCCTTTGATTCCTCGTAACGCCGAGGTCTTAGGAAGGCTACCACGACCCGGTTTGCAAAATCAACCTTTGGAAACACTTGTGTTGTGTTCAGGCATGTACCCTGCGGTGCTTGAATCAGCCACAGAGCACCAGCACGTTCGTCTGCGACGCAACCACCCTCGCAGAAGACCTTGAAGCGGTGCGCACCTCCTCGACCGTAAGGGTCTTGGCGGTAGTGTCAATGTCCTTGACCAGGACTGCCGGACTATCAGAACCCCGCCGTCCACGCCGAGCGTCTTCTTGAGAAAGCACGCTGTAATCGCCATTGACCAGGCGAGCTATAAGATCCAGATCAGCCTGCGTCAAAAGATGCCAGTGATCTGCATTCACCTTGACCTCGAAGGGAGCATACTGGCTGGGAAACACCCTGAAGTGGGGCATGGCTTCCTCTCCATCTGTAGGTAGATTCGCACGTCTCCTTTCTATTGCTACCGGCGCCTCATGCTTCGTCGGCTGCTTCTAGAAAGATCCGTGACGGTGAGGCTCTTGGCCGTGGTGTCGATCTCAGCGACACGGAGTTGCTGCCCATCTTCTTTATTGACAATAACGCCGCCTGCTGCTTCACCATCTGATAGCACGGAATAATCGCCATTGATCAGGCGAGCGATGAGCGCCTGCGACGTGTAGGTCAAATCATTCCAGTGATCCGTGTCTGCCTTGATCTCGAAGGGAGCATACTGGCTGGGAAAGACTCTGAAATGGGGCATGGCTTTCTCTTTATTTGTGAAACAGGTAGCATGATGGGATTCCCCATCGTGCTTGGTTATAATATGCGATTTTTCCATACGATTCAGAACATCTCGCTCAGAATAATGCTCACCCCAACGATTTCATCATACAGGTTTCTATCTTTATGATGCCGCGCTTCGCACTGCGTACCTTTATTCATCCGGATACCGCTTTCTCTGCACACCATGGCTTCTTCAGACAACCACAAACCCACGCCTGCTGAACGAGACCTCACCGGACCCCTGCATGAGGCACACTTTCACGAACAGGCGGGGGACTTTTCTGCGGCAACGGCCGCTTACCGCAACGCCCTTCAACACGACCCGACCCACCTAGAGGCCCTCACGGGTTATGCCCTGCTCGCGTACTGCACAAACCAGGCGGAGTTGGCTGTTGATATCCTAGAACAAGCCCTTGCGTACCACCCTGATGTAGCGCTGCTGCATATCAACCGCGGAGCCATGCTGCAGCAACAAGGCCGTCTTGAGGAAGCAGAAAATCACCTGCGGCGCGCTACTCACCTGGATCCCCATGCTGCGGTGGCTCACCTGAGTCTTGGCAGTATCCTTCGCGCCCGGCACAACCTAGCTGATGCAGCGGTGTGCTTCCGTCAGGCGTTGGCGTGCGACGCTACGGCAGCATCATTCGCCGGGCTAGGCGAGCAGCAGTCCTTGCTGTGCCATCATAGCAAGGGCTACCTCCAGCCGATCTGCCAGCGCTTTTTCAGCCTCCTTTGGGTCGGTGACGGGTTCGCCCTCCTGTTTTAGCACCAGCGTGCCGTCCTGCATATATGTCCGCAGCACAGCCAGCAGATCGTCGCGGTCGCGTGTGCCATCCAGCAAGGACAACAGGAGCGGAACTACTGGATCGTTCAACCGCACACTTCCAAAATCCAGCGTGCTTACGTAGGGTGTAGTTTGCGACTGAAAACGGGCAATGGGGCTGGCAACGGGCCGCTCGCTGACAAAGGTAGCGAACTGCGGTGTCCGCAGATGCATCTCTAGAAAATTGACCTGGTAGAGTTGTAGTAACGTCTCGGCCAACGCCTGCCGGTCTTCCTCTAGCGGGGCTGTAGTACCACGCTGCGTCCGC
>DATGCC010000745.1:0-2040 GCA_035312345.1 Rhodothermales bacterium | reverse complement strand
GCGCAGGTGCTTGATTTTATCTGGTGTCCAGTTGCTCATAGTTTTGTCTCGTCAAACCGCACGTAACTGATTCTTACGAGCGTGAGAAAGGAAGGAGTCAGGCGAAATGTGAAATTTACTCTCAGAGTATAAAATAATGGGATTGGATGTAACATATATTATACTCTTAGAGTATATTAGATAGAAACAGCAACGGGGCTGCAACCCCATCATTCAAACCCAAAGGTGCTACCATGACCGTTCAAGTGAACAACCTCACCGCTACCGTTTCCATCTCCGGTGACCACGGCTCCGAAACCTACGAAGTCCTTTCCGTTCAGGATCAGCATGGCGACGAACTAGGCGCTGTCACCGTCTTCCTGCTTGATGAGATCGAAGAGGCCGTAGAAGATGAACTGATGATCCAGCGCTACGAAGAGAAGATGCTCGACAACGAAATCGCCCATCTCTCGCATCTCTACTTCTAGCCTCTTGCAGGGGGGCGGTGCCACCACGGGCCGCCCCTGCTTTCAACTTCTACCTTGTGACACCCAAACGGAAAGAGCCATGAGTCTACGAGCACTCGACACGAACGAACCGCTGGAACGCTACCTGGATCTGAAAGCACAGATCGAACACCTCACCGATGAACTGGACGCTATCAAGCCGATGATCACGGCGGCGCTGATGGATGAGCCGGAGCAGCGTACATGGTTCAGAGGCCATGAGATCACGCTGGGCACGCGCAAGAGCTACGCCTACTTCAGAGGAAGTAGAGGCGATGGAGAAGGCTTTGAAGGATGCTAAGGCCATTGAGCGCTTGCGTGGTGAGGCTGAGGTGATCCGCTACACAAGCTACCCGGTTGTTACGGCGATGCCCCTCAAAGCAGCATAATCACATTTTCCTTAACCCTATCCTTAACCCTACGGCAAAAACAAAGCCCCTAAGTCAAGTATTACCAAGACTTAGGGGCTTATGTGGGGTGCCCTGGAGAGGACTCGAACCTCCACGCCCGTTTGGGCACAGCATCCTGAATGCTGCGCGTCTACCAGTTCCGCCACCAGGGCTTCTGTGCGCCTTCGCCCAACGCCGAACCGTCCTGCTTGTTCTCGTTGGAGACGAGCTCCTGCACTTTTTGTGCGGGGCGTAATATACGTTGAACCCGGCCCTTCGTTCAAGGGGCCCAGCCGTCTGCACCATCGTTTCATAAACCTGGAATCCGAATCAGGGGTGTGTTCGTAGGAAAACGGCTTTCTGAAACCTATGCCCAGAACCCACGCTCCCATGCGATTGATCGCCTATTCCGTCTGTCTCCTCTTCTTGGCCTGCCTGCCTTTTACTGCCCTGGCCCAAGACCATATCTCCTATGAAGTGGCGTTTCCCAACGCTGTGCATCACGAGGCAGAGATTGCTGTCACGGTCACAGGGCTGGATGCCAATGAACCGGTGCAGATGCGCATGAGCCGGACTTCGCCGGGACGGTATGCCCTACACGAGTTTGCCAAAAATGTCTACAACGTCCTGGCGTTCGACGCACAAGGGCAACCGCTCGACGTTTTACGTCCCACCCCACACCAGTGGAACATCGATGGCCATGATGGCACGGTGCGCCTCACCTATACCCTCTTTGGCGACCGCGCCGACGGCACCTACACCGGCATCGATAACACGCACGCGCACATGAATATCCCCGCCACCTTCATGTGGCCGCGCGACGCCTGGGAGACACCCGTCACCATCACTTTCGACCGACCGGATGAGGACTGGCACATCGCCACGCAACTGATGCCGACGGATGACCCCGAGATGTTTGAAGCGCCCTCGCTCTACTATTTCATGGACAGCCCAACGGAGATCAGTCCGCTTACCATGCGCTCGTGGGAGGTGATGTCTAATGGCAAGACGCAAACCATCCGGCTCGCGGTGCATCACACCGGTACCGAGGCAGAAGTAGATGCCTATACCGAGATGGCTAAAAAGGTGGTTGCCGAGCAGGTTGCCATCTTTGGAGAAATCCCGGAATACGACGGCGGCACCTATACCTTCATCGCAGATTACCT
>DATGCC010000744.1:0-3402 GCA_035312345.1 Rhodothermales bacterium | reverse complement strand
GTCGAAACTGACTTGCTTGGTCTCCAAATCAGCTTGAGAGGCAAATGCCTTGCTCATGTGCACAATCTCCGTTCCATAGAATGCCCTACTTTATCTTTCAATTAGATAATGGTCAATTCATTTGTTATTTGCGAATCCAGTTAAAGCGGATTATTCTTGGGGCACGAGTCCCGCGACGAGTTCAGGCGAAAATCCAATGCCAGTAGCTGACCAGACATCGAAAAACCAGGCAAAACCAGCGCGAACGCAGCGGGGCATCCAATCAATCGAAGTGGGAGGGCGTCTTTTATCCAGTTTGACGCAATCGGCAGAACCCATGTCGCTGAAAGATCTAGCACAGGCTTCCGAGATGCCAGCGGCCAAAGCACATCCCTACTTGGTCAGCTTTGGAAAACTGGGGCTGGTGGAACAGGACCCCCGAACCTCTCGATACGAACTGGGTCCTCTGGCGCTGCAAATGGGTTTGACTTGCTTGCGCCGCTTGAACCCGGTGCGCCTCGGTGCTCAAACCGTATCTGAACTGGCCACAACAACTCACCAGACTGCTGCGTTGGCCGTGTGGGGCAATGCGGGGCCTACCATCGTGCACATCGAAGAATCGACACATCCGGTGCACGTCAACATGCGCACAGGCACGGTGATGTCCTTGTTCAACACGGCAACCGGTCGAGTTTTTGCCACTTGGTTACCACAGGAAGTTATTGAACAACACATCGCACTTGCCACTCAACAGGCAATCGCTTACCCCGAAAGTGATGAACGATCCTCATGGGACGACATGCGTAGCACGTTGCTTGGAATTCGAAAACGGGGTATGGCACGAGTGATTGGGGAGCCATTGCCGGGTATCAACGCTTTGTCTGCACCGGTGTTCGACCATCAGGGGCGATTGAGCCTGGTGGTGACACTATTCGGTCCGAACACGCATTTCGATCCTTCGTGGGAAGGCAAGATTGCCGCGGCTCTTCGCCAATGTTGCGATGGCCTTTCCCATCGCCTGGGAAGTCAAGATAGTGCGCAGAACATTACCCTCTCTCCTGCGCCCAAGCCGTAAGGTTTGTGGTACTGACGGTACTGACAAATTAAGTATCAGGATCGGGTAAAAGCAAGTCATGCAGACTCATGCTACCGCCCTACCCCAATATGAAAACGCACTTATCCTGAGGTTCCGACAATGATTGGCGGATATTAGATGCCCACCCAGATTGAATAGGTTGTAAACGACAGCATGAGCTCCCAAGAATCGCTTGGCCCGACTTGTCGACTTGAACCGCCGCATGCTCCCTTCTCGTACCCTGGTTGCCTCATGCGATTGCTCTGCACGATTATTGGCGTACTGATCGGTAACATGGATCGCTTCAGGTATCACTTCCCGGTGAGCTACACCGCAACTCCTCAACTTATCCGTCACGATCTTACTGGGTTCACCTTGGTGATTCTCTATCAGCCGCCTGAAGAAGCGCTTCGCTGCAGCCCCATCCCGTTTGGCCTGAAGATATACATCGACGACTTCACCATCTTGGTCCCCGGCCCGCCACAGATAGTGTTGCTCGCCGTTGATCTTCACAAAAACTTCATCAGTGTAGAAAGTGTCTCCGTAGCCCTGGTGCCTTCGCTTCAACCGTTTGGTACATTCAGGTCCGAACTTGATACACCAGAGGCGGATGGATTCATAGCCGACATTGATGCCTCGTTCAGCCGGCAGATCCTCGATATCCCGGAAGCTGAGTTTGCAGCGGTGATACAGCCAAACAGCATGGCTGATGATATCTGATGGAATCGGTGGCGCTGGTAAGTATTCATGGCCTGATTATCAGATCTGACCGGTAAACTTGTCAGTACCCATAGGAGGTTTGAGTCTTAACTAACGGGTCGGTCTACATCCCGGTTCTACCCAGCAATGACTACCAATTCTTCTCCAAGGTCAGCCCAAAGATTGGTAGCGCTTCCTCTTCGTCTGGGACGTTCAGGCCGGTCCTGGGGTTGAACTCGGGCGGGTTCGCGCCGACTCCGCCGATCACATTGATTACGTCGATAAAAGCCACGAGGTCGAGCCAGCCGAGCGGCCGGCGGTAGTCGACGCGCATGTTGAGCGCGTAGTAGTCATCGGCGCGCAGGTAATTGGTCGTGGTCAGTTCCTTGGAGTAGAGCAGCGGCCTGCCCGGGCCGAGGACATCGTCGTGAATGACAAAATCGTCAACCGGCAGGCCACTGGCCCACTTCATGCGGGCGCTCAGCAGCCAGTGTTCGTTGATTTCCCAGGCGGCGCCGACGGAAATGAAGTGCGGCCGGTTGGTGTCGCCGTCATACTCCGCGAATCCGTCGTTTTCGTCGATGCGGAGGTCGTTGTACGAATAGGTGATGTTGCCGGACAGCCCGTTGGCGAAATTCCGCGAGAGCACCACGTCGATACCGAGGTTGGTTCCCTCGGCGTTGTTGTCGAGGGTGCCGCTGGTGCGGACATCCTCGGTAACCAAGTCGTCCAGCTTCTGGGCGTAGGCTTCGACCATGAGGTCCCAGCGGTCGTTGATCCGGTGCGTGAAACCGGCGCTGAGGTGCGCGATGCGCTCATTAGCCAGGTCGAGGTTGGACGGGTCGGAAGCGAGGTCGAAGTAGCGCGGCGACTGGTAGAACAGCCCGGCGGATGCCGACAGGCGCGTGTCCGGGCCGAGCCGGTAGTTGAAGGCGAACCGCGGTGAAACGTAGCCCTCGCTGGAAAAGCCGTCCTGGTCGTAGCGCAGGCCGGCGCGCAGGTCCCAGCGCTCCTGCTCAAACACCTGTTCGGCATAAGCGGCCCAGGAAAGCTCGCCCCGGTCCAGGCGGCTGTCGATGTCTTCCGGTAGCAGGGTGATGTAGTTCTGGCCCGGCGGACGCGGGTCGTCGCTTTCGTAGACGAAGCGGTCCCAGGGACCGGCCAGGACGGTATCGTAGTCCAAGGAAACGTCGCTGACCCGCAGGCCCGCGCTGAATGATCCGAAGCGGTTGAGCAGACTGACGTCGCTGCGCCAGCCGATCTCGGATTCCTTCTCGTTGATGGAGATGATGTCTTCGCGGACGGGCACGTCCTGCGCCGGCGTGCCCGGGGGGACGAGATCCGGGAACGCCTCGCCCTCGCTGCTCGTCTTGTCGCTGGACCGGACGTAGACCCGGTTGACCCACTCGCCGCTGTCGCCGAACAGGCGACGCCAGGTAGCGCCGAGCAAAACCACATCCTGGCTCTCATCGACCAGCGAGACATCCTCGAAATCCTCAGATTCGACCGCGTTCTCCACATCACGGACATAATCCTCGGTGGCGTAAATGGCGAGGAACTCCAGGGTGTCACGCGAGCCGATGTCGGTCGTGGTCTTCAGGATCACGTCCGTGAGTTCCGGCGTACCGATATCGTCTTCGCCCACCAGT
>DATGCC010000743.1:0-6606 GCA_035312345.1 Rhodothermales bacterium | reverse complement strand
CTTGGCATTTTCGTAACGCCAACCCGTATCGAAGCCGTACTGCTGCGTCCCGATGGCAACCAGGTTGCCGTAGTAGGGCGGTTCACCCGGCAGCACATGCGAGCAGGGGAGATGGTAGGGGCAGGAAGCCTCGCCACCGTCATTCCCGGCCTGCAAGGGAACGATGAAGCCGATTTTACCATCCAGGTGGGAGATGGCAGCGGGGGCGGCGAGTCGGCCATGTTTCTGGCTTCCGAGTTTGCCGGGCTGGGGGCCAGCGAAAAAGAGAAGCAGGGCTCCTCTGCCAGAAACCGCTCCACGCCCTTTGCCAAACAACTGCGCGAGATTCTGGCCGAATGCGCCAAGCTGGGCTATGAGCATCCCGCCATGGCGTTCTGCGTCGGGATCCCGGATGTGTCTTACGCCGAGCTGTTTGTGGCTTCTACCCCGGACAAACCGGCGGACCGGAAAGCCTGGTCACGCAAGGAAAAAGGCACCGCTGGAGGTGCACAGGATGTGGATCGGCGGCTCGTGCTTGACCTGCTGAAGGCCCAGCACCAGGGGAGCTTTGATCCGGCCCGGGTGGCTTTTCTGCCCATGTCGCCCATCAAGGGCCAGCGCCGCTATCTGGCCCTGGTGCCCGAACCCGGTGCTTCAGTTTCTACCACGCTGGAAGTCCTGACGCAGCAACAGCGGTCGCAGGTGCCCCCCGCCCGCCTTCTCGACACCGAGTTAACGGTCTATGCCAGCCTCGCCCGGCGAACCCTCAAGCCCGCCGAGAACGAAAATACCGCCATCGTCCGTATTGGCAGTGAGGACACGCTGATTCTGTTCCTGGCGGGCCAGCAGGTGCGCCATTTTGAACGGCTCCGCTCGCTGACGACCTACGACCCGGCAGAAACCATCTGTAGCCGTGTGCTCTTGCAGCAGGATGAGCAGAAGATCGGGGAGGTTCATCACGTCCTTGTGCTGAGTGAGTCGCGGCCCGAGCAGTTCGAGCAGACGTTTGCTTCGTTTTATCCTCACGCCGCTATTGCCCCTGTCCAGAGTTTGCTTTTCAAACGGGGGCTCCAGCCAAGTGAAGAGGAGGAGCAGGGCCTGCGGGCCAGCTCGACAGCCGCCGCTGCCATCGCGCTTAGGCTGCTCGAAGGCACCGACGCCGCCGACCCATTTACGACCATCAACCTGCTGCCGGGCAAGTTGCGGCGGAAGCCCAAAAAGAAACTTGCCTTCGCCTGGCACACCTTTGTCATGCTGGCGGTCCTCTTCGCGGTCTCGCTGTTTTTCACCAACCGCTATCTCGATCAGCAGGCAGAGATCGATCAGAGCCGAATGGAACTGCGGCTCAATCCCCCGGACCCCACCATGGGTTCGCCTGCGGCGGTCCAGGCCCGCGTGGACAGCATCAAGCAGGTGTATCGGCAGTACACGCACGCTCTGCAGGTGCTCGACTCGCTCCTGGTGGGCAGCGACCAGTGGAGCCGGACGCTGGAAGAAACGGCCCGGGCCACCAACGAACTGTCCGGGGTCTGGTTTAATGCCTGGCAGCCCAACGGGTCCTACATCCGCATCGACGGCAATGCGCGCTCCCGGACGCGGGTAGCGCAACTCGCCAACCGGCTTAGCGGCGAGATCCAGAGCACGTCCTTCCAGGATGTCAACGATGTGCGTATCTATCCCTTCACCATGGTGGTGCCGCGGCCCATTGGCATGCCCCGCGTTGCTGAATACCTCCGAGATGTAGCAGACGGTCATATCAAATCGCCAGAGTTGAGCCCCAGGCTGGCTACCGATGCGCCGGTCCAGAGCGTGTCTGACGCCCAGTAAACAGGCCGCAGCCTCTTCCTAACCTTTCCTACTAGTGCTATGATAACCCGATATGCCAATACCCTGCTCATCCTGCTTGTGACGCTGATCGTCACCGGCACCGGATATTACCAGGTCGAAGTCCGTCAGCCCCGCACCCTGCAAGGCATCGAGGATCAGAAAAAACTGGCCCGGTTGCAACAGGCCGAAATGGAACAACTCTTTGCCGAAGAAGCCACCTCCACCGAGATGGCCGAGGAAACCATGCGTCGCTGGCGGGCTCGCTACAAGTACGTCCCGGTCTCGCTGAAAACGCCGGACATCATCCAATATCTGGAAGGCCTGTCGCGGACGGGCTTCGAGCAGTTTGATGTCAAGATGGCGTCGCGTACCTCCTCGGCGGATTATAGCTATTACCTCTTCGATGTCTCGGGCACGGCTTACTATCGCAACCTCTACGATTTTGTCTGGCAGATCGAAAACAACCGGGCGTTCTATCAGATCCATGATATGGATGTGGCCCATACCAACGTCTTCGAGGCCAACGCGGCGACGGGCCTGCAGGCACGCCGCGACATGGTCAACTTCTCGATGAGGCTCAAGGTATTCTTTGCAGGCACCGAGGGGTTAAGCGCCAGCGCTGAGGAACTCATGCCGATCCCCGAAGAGATGTTGCCAGTACGACAGCTTCCAAACGATTCGTTCTACCCCCTTGTCCGTACCGATCTGCCGCCCAACGACCAACTGCTGGTGAACCTGGAAGAGGCGACGTTGATTTCCATCGTGGGCGATCGCGCTATTTTCCAGGACAAGTCAGGACAGCACATTGTCCGCGAGGGTGATGCTGTGTATCTGGGCCAGATTGTCAAAGTCGATCCGGCGCAGGCCACCGTACGTGCTACACTCAACAAAGGCGGCGTCATCAAGACCGTGGACGTGCAAATGGACATCGAAACGCCTTATCGGCAGACCCAGGGCGTCCGCCTCCTATCCAAGGACGATCAATAGATCCCCTTACCATGATGCTGGTATTTGCACTCATCGGCCTGTTGTTCGCTCCAGGATCCGTTCAGGCTACCCCGCCCGCCGACACCACCTACCGGGGGGCACGCATCCTGTCCATCGAGGGCAAGCGCTCCTTGATGGTAGGCGAAGGTGCAACATATCGGATTCATCTACATCCTGATGCAAGCCAGCCTGTGACGTATACCTGGGACCTGAGCGATGGCTCGCAGGCAACAGGGGCGTGGCTCTCGCTCCAATTCGAGCAGCCTGGTCTATATACCCTGCGCGTGACGGCCCGCAACCGAAAAGGCGTTGACAAAGACACCCTGCGCGTACACGTACGTGGTACGGCCCAGCTGCCTTCGGCCCGGGCCATTACACCTGCTGCGTCTGCCGAGTCGCTTCCGTCTACGACGAGCACCGTTGCTCCCGTAAAAACCTCCTCAGTGTCCAAAGGAAACCACCCTCCTACGCCACGAACCGCGCCCCCCTTGTTGGTCTGGCCTCGTACGGGCTACACCTGGATCGTAGGTACCCATTTGCACCCCCAACAGGCCAATCTGGCGGCGATGCGTTATCGAAAAGAGGGGTTTCAGGCTGGCATCGTCGTGGATACGAGCGGGTCAGGAAGCACAGCGTATCGGGTGGTGGTAGGGCACTATGGCACCCCCGATGCCGCCTTGCAGGGGCGCTCGGCGCTCCCGGCAGATCGACCGGGTGCGGTCTTGCTCCTGCGGTTGACCGAGGCGCTACCGGTTCAGCTTACCATTCGATAAGGCCCTGCGGCCATGAAACCGCAGGGGAGCTATGAAACACACGATGCCCATCATCGGCTTTTCCTTTCTGCTGACCGTCATCTTGGTGGTCGGCCCGTTTAGCTATGAGGCTTCGACCCCGATAGAAGAGGTTCCGGCCCAGCAACCTGCTGTTGCCCTACCGCACCAGACGCAACAACCCAGTGCCCTGCGTCGGGCAGGCATGGATACGCTGTTCACCACGCCCCCCCGTTCGCTGTCGAGGCTTTTGTCCTTCCAAGATCCCACCGATGCTTTTTCTCCTTCCTACTATGCGGATTCGGTGACCGACGGCCTCGTCCCCTTGATTATGATAAAGGGTCTGGAGGACGAGTTCATCTCCCGGCATTTTCAAATAGGTGATCTCGTTACACGGGATGGGGCACCCTATGCGCGTATTTCCACGAAACTGGTAACGATGCTGGAGAATATTCAGTGGCTCGCCCGGCATCCCATTCATATTAATTCTGGCTATCGCCACCCCGCCTACAATGCCGACTCTACCGTGGGCGGGGCTCCGCAGAGTTACCACACGGCGGGCCTGGCAGCGGACATCTGGAGCCCCGCGTTAACGCCGGGCGAACTCGCTGAAATTGCTCTTGCTACGACCGAATGCCGCATAGGTATCGGCCTCGGAGCTAATTTTATCCATGTTGATCTGCGTGATGATTTAGCCAGTTGGACACGTGGGGAGGCCTCCATGGATGAAGCCACCTTCGACGCGTGGGTGCAGCAACGGTGCAAAGCCCTAGAGACTGGTGAGGAATTAGTCAGCTTCGAGACTGCCCGCGCCGCCGCTGCCGACTCCGTACAGGTCCAGCGCCACGAGGACGGTGCGGCGAATACCCAGCCGCTCACTCATTATCACGATGTGATGGCCGCCTTTGCGGCTACCCAGGTCCCCCGGCACGGTGCAGGAGCCGTCCTGCTCGATCTCCGCCTGGATAGCACCATGCAAGCGACAGGGCTGACGTATCGCCTTTCCTTCATACGGGCTGAAAGCGAAGAGGCCCGACGCTGGAAGCTGACCGACTTAATTCCTTCCCTTCGTCCAGAGATGTATGTCGCCTTTGCCATCATCTCCCCCGATGGGGTCGCTTCCGTTGGAGCCATGCGTTATGACGGGACTCGCTGAGCGAACCCTTCTAAAGCAAGCCCTGGTCTGCCATACGTTTCATTTCCCTTTCGGCAAACAGATACCCCTGATTAGCAGATGAGCGGAGCCACCGGAGTGCTTCATCACGGCTTGATGGGACGCCATAGCCAAACTGGTACATCACCGCCAGGTGGTACTCGGCTTCTGGCAGACCGGCGTTGGCTGCCGCCCGCATCCAGGGCAGTGCACGATCATAGATCGCCCGATGCCAGTAGGCCCGCGCCAGACGGTATTGTGCCGGGGCGTAGCCTCTCTCCGCAGCATCCTGCCAGAGCCGCAGGGCTTTCGCCGGATCCTTTTCTACCCCGGTACCTGACCCATATAACCCACCTAACAGCGTCTGAGCTTCTAAATCCCCTGCATCGGCGGCCTTCCTAAAGGAGACAGCCGCTCGCTGAAACCACCTCTCCGCCTATTGCTCATTGCGTAACACACCACTTTTCCCATACTCATACACGAACCCAAAATCAGCCAGCGCTGTGTGGGGCTGCTGCCGGGAGACATTGCCATACCAACGCTCAGCTTCGTATGGATCACTGAGGAAACCCGTTCGCCCATATTTGTACATAAAACCAGCCTCTAGCTGTGCCCGTGCATACCCCTTGTTGGCAGCCTTGATATACCAATGCCCCGCCTCTTTAGGATAGCCCATGGCATCGAAGATTGTGGCCTGCACATATATTTCGGCGGGGGAGAGGACGTCACGATCAGTACATCCCGTTCCCATAAGGGCAGGTAACAGCATGCATAGCATAAAGAGAGCATGTTGGTACATAACACCAGTCGTCGGTAAATGAGCAAGGTGCCAGACTTACTACCCTGCTCAGCCGAACGGTTGTCGGGATTTCCTGATAGCAGTTCTGGCATGTACTATCAGGATCGGATGAATCAACGTGTTCTTTATTCATGGTGTCGTTTCTTCCATTTTGAAGCGCTTGCTGATCCTTGTCCAGTTACCCTGTCCATTATTTGTGGACACGGCTATAGAGTGGACAAAGAAGAGATGCGCCATAGGTAAGGGGCCGATCCTGAAGACCGTGCATCAGATCTTTCAATACCAGCAGGTGCGATTGATTCTATCGACTCTTTGGCTGCACAAATGCTGGTATTGAAGGATGGACACCATCCTGCGCCGCATTGAAAGTACAAGGGCACTGATGGCTTGCCCAGTTCCAGGGCTGGAATCACTCGCACCCGGGTAGTGATCAGAAAGTGTTGATGAGGCAGTCGAGGTTGTAGTGCCAGATGAAGTACTTCGTCGCCAGATGATGATACCGGTCCGTCTTCGAAAACGACAACGTCCGCCTGACCTACCGACTCACCCGCTGCCGCAGCGTACAGTTCCAGCGCTCGACATGAGCCGTCTCGCCGGTCTCCTTACCCACCGCGTGATGCCTACCCGTTTGAAAGACCTTTGCATAGGCTGACCAGAAATCGCTGTACGTGGCACAGCGACGATAGCTCAACGGAATCCGCTTGAAGAGCCGACGGCAGGTCGCCTCGCTCCGATGGCAAAAGCCACAACCTGGCGCGTTCTACGACAGAGTGCGATCCAGAGCCAGCGTTTCTCTTGCTTGGAGCCGACAAAGCTGTAGAGTTCGTCAAGTTCGAGCACATCACCGGGTTGTTTGGGCATGAGCGATCTCTTCAAAGCAGGCAGCGATTGGGCCAGATGGCGCAACAAGAGCAGCACGCTTTGCAGCGATACCTTGAAGATGCGGGCGATGGTCCGCAGTGAGAGTCGCTCGCGCCAGGCCCGTTCGATGAAGGCGAAGAGGCTTTTGTCTCGTCGGGGCACCAGTACGCGGGTCTTGTGGCAATCGTGGCAGAGACAGCGTTGAGCGCCGTAGGTAGTGTGCCCGTTTT
>DATGCC010000742.1:0-3748 GCA_035312345.1 Rhodothermales bacterium | reverse complement strand
TGCTTCATCAGATAGTAGTCGCCGTAATGGTGCCCGCTCACCATCGTATCGACATGATCGTGGTACGGAATTTCCGTGGTCGTCTCGGTCAGAAAGTCGAAGTGCTCGATAGAGGCCCCGTGCATTTCCCAGGTGCCATCTACCAGTTCGCCATAACCACCGTTCATGCGAATCTCGCCGTGGGTGCCGAAGATCGTGGTTTTCTTGCCGCCGTCTTTGTTGAAAGCATTCATCGTGTACGTTGCCGTTTTGCCTCCTTCGTAAAGTAAGTTGACGATTTGGTTGTCCACCACATCGTTGTCGCACGCGTAGACGCATTGGCCGTAAGGTCCGGTGCGGAGCGCTTCGAGTACATGCTCTTCCGTGACAACCGGCGTGAGGATGTTTACCGGCCAGCCCGTCTCACCCTGCCGCACAAACTTATCGAGGTAGATGTGCTTGGCCGAGTAGGGACAGTCCGGCTCCACAGCACACTCCAAACAACGGTCGGAAGCACCTTCGGGCTGCTCTTCGCGCCGGAAGTGTTTGAGCGAGCCAAAGGACGAAACAGACACACACGGCACGCCCATAATGTAGGCAAGCCAGTCAATCTCGTGGCAGGCTTTGGCGAGCAGCATGAAGCTCGACCGCGCCTCGTTGCCCCAGTTGCCGCGCACAAACGAATGCGCCTGATGCCAGTACCCCACCGGCTCGAAGTGCTGGATGCTAACCACTTCGCCGATGGCTCCGGAGTCGATCAGCTTTTTGATACGCTGGGTGTATTGCACGTAGCGAAAAATGTGACAGACGGCCAGCATAATACCGTTGTCCACCGCGGCGTGGGCGATGCGGGCCGTGTCTTCCTCGTTGGGAGCCATCGGCTTTTCGAGCAAGATGTGATAGCCTTTCTCAGCGAAGAGGCAGGCTGGCTCGGCGTGCATGGAGTCCTGCGTGGCAATAATCACGGCGTCGGCGAACTTGTCGCGTTGTGTCACGTCTTTCCAATCCGTAAAAACGTTCTCGGCGGGAATGCCGTGCGCCTCGGCCAGATGCTGACGGTGATATTCGCGGGGCTCGGCTACCCCCACCACCTGGGCCTGATCAGGATTTTCGAGGGCATACTGCGCGTACGTGGCACCCCGGCTACCTGCACCGAGGACAATGAGCTTGACGGGTTTCATAGGTGGAATCCGACTGGTTTTGGTGGAGAACGTCTGTTAGCTTTAGCGAGTTCATGACCGCGCGCTCGTCGCCACACGACCGACGTACCGAGCTAGCGTTGTATGTAAAAAGGGAGAGGAAATACGAACGTGATGTACATGAGATATTGGCTGTCGATTTTGCTTGTAGCCGTGTTTGCCAGCAGTGCGGGATGCCACCGCGAAGCGGCTGTCACCGCAGACGGGCGCACGCCGGTGCGTGCCTACCTGATGCTGCTCAACACGAAGCAGGTCGAATACTTTAGCTGGGCGGAAGCCACCTTCGAAGCGCAACACCCCGACATCGACATTATCATCGAGCAGTTTCCAGGCAGTTCGCTGAAGGATTACGAGATCAAGATCCGGCTGCGCTATGCCAGCAAGCAATCGCCCGACATCTGGGTGTTTCGGGAAAACGCGCTGAGCGAGTTTGTCAACCTGGGCCTGCTGGCTCCGGCCCCGCCCTACATTGAGCGCATCGTGCAGGAGAACAGCCTGAACGAGTTGATCCGGCAGGCTCCGTACTTCGACGGCACCTGCTATGGCATCGTGCAGTTGGCGGCGTGGCAGGCGCTCTACTACAACAAGGAGATGTTCAGAGAGGCGGGCCTGGACCCGGAGCAACCGCCGGAGACGTGGGAGGAAATGATGGACTACGCCGACAAGCTGACCATCCGTCGTCCCGATGGGACCATCGAACGCGCCGGGCTGTCGCTGCGCAAGACGGGCTACAAGCCAGGCATCTCTGAGAAATGGCTCACCTTTTTCTACTCGGCGGGCGGCACACCTTTCAACGAAGACGGTACCGAAAGCCACTTCAACTCCGAGGCAGGCCATGAAGCCACCGCGCTTTATAAAGAAGCGATGGACCGCAACATTGACGCGGTAGAGGTGGAAGGCGACCAGCAAGGCTTCGGGCAGGAACGGGTGGCGATGTTCATCCGCGAGTTGCACGTGGTAGACTGGATGAAAGTCAACTACCCCGACGTCGAGTTTGGGGTAGCCCAGATTCCGAAAGAGGACACAACCTTTTCTTCGGGCGGGGCCTATCCGATGGTGGTCAGCAGCGAATCCGAGCATCAGGAGGAAGCCTGGCGCTTCCTGGAGTTTTTGATGTCGGACGACGTGTATGCCCGCTATGCCGAGACGATGCATGAGATGCCAACGCTCAAGTCGGTCGCCGAGCGCCCACAGTTTAAGAACGATCCGTACCTCCAGGTTTTCATCAACCAGCCGGCCTATATCCCGCCCAAGTTTCCGCACGACAAGCGCTCGCTCGAAATTCTGGGGGCCTACCTCGAACGTTTTGCCTACGGCCACCTCAGCATCGAAGAAACGCTCGACCGCGCCACGGAAGACATCAACGCGCATCTGCAAACGAACTACGCACGATATCACCGAAACACCAATACAGCCCCATGACCTCTCCTGCTTCATTGTCCCCTCCGCCCGGCACTCAGTTGATCAAGCACGGCATCATTCTGCCACGCGGCCCTGTAGACGCCTGGGATGGCGGCATGGTCGAGTCGCCTGTCGTCTGGTTCGACAAGTCCCGTCAGCGCTATGGCATGGTCTATACCGGCTACACCTGGGCCGACCCGTCCACGCCGGGCTATCCCGCCATGGGGAAGCCGCAGGTGGGGTTGGCCTGGAGCGATGATCTCTTGCATTGGGAAAAAGACCCGCGCAACCCGATCTTTGGCCCGACGGGTCGCTCCGGTGATCCTGATTCGCACGGTACGCCGGGTCCTTTCATCTGGCACGAGCATGGGTTGTACTACCTGTACTACTTCGGCACCACCGCCACCGGCTACGAGAAAGGCACCAAGACGCTGAACCTCGCCATCTCGCCTGACCTCGTGACATGGACGCGCTACACGGGCAACCCGATCATCACGCCCCACGGTAGCGGCTGGCGTACCGAGGCCATCTGGCATCCCAATATCGTCAAGGTGGGTGGGACGTACTACCTGTTTTTCAACACGTCGGGCGTGGTGGATGGCAACCACGAAGAGTTCATTGGCTACGCCACCTCGACCGACCTCTTCACCTGGACCGTGGACGACGAGAACTCGCCGATCCTTGTGGGCAGTGGCACGCCCGGCGCGTGGGATGCGACCGGCCGCGCAGGCGATCCGTCGGTTTTCAAGGTGGGGCATACGTGGTATATGGCCTATTACAGTTGGGATGGCACCAACACGCAGGATGGACTGGCCTGGACCACCGAAGCCGACTTCCCGCTCGGCTGGCGTCCGTATGAGGACAATCCGGTTTTGCCGCTCGGCGAACCCGGCTCGTTCGACGCGCTGCACGCAGGCAAGCCATTCATCTTCCGCACGCCGGAGCGGCATTTTCACTTCTACACCGCTGTGGACGACGATGAAACCCGCGAGATTGCAGTGGCGACAGAGCCGATTGGGTGACGGCTAAGTACTCTGTAAGCTAAGTTTTTTGATACTTGACATTGCTCTCATGGGCCGCTCGGTAATGCCGATTGAGCTTGCTTCGGGCCGTGCCCACCGAGAACTGCCACCGGATCTTAATCCGCTTCTCATTGCGTTCTCCCGCTA
>DATGCC010000741.1:0-4445 GCA_035312345.1 Rhodothermales bacterium | reverse complement strand
CATTGAGTTCGTCGTCCGAGACAATGGGGAAGCGCAGCACCGGGCCCCCGACGATATACGGCGTGAGGTCGCCGCCGCCAAACCGGTAGCGTACATCCAACGGGATCTCCAGCATCTGGACGGCAAAGTCGTCTTCCAGTGTTCCGTCATTTTCGTCCAGGCCGCGATAGAGCGCGCCTGCATCCAGATAGCGTACACCGGGGCGGAGCGCCAGCGATCCCAACGGCAACTCGAACCATGCCGCCACATGCCAACCCGTCCGGTTCTCGAAGGCAGAGGAGCCTTCATCGAGTTCGATGTCGTTGAGTTGTTCAAAATTAAACCCGGCAGCGACGCCGAATTGGGCCGAGGCCGTCTGAGGCTGTGCGAGGATAAGACCGAGCAGGAGCGTAAAGAGCAGGCGGGGCAAGGCAAAGGTTTGCATGTCTCAGGTAGCGGTTTGAGTTGATGGCAATGGACGAACGACAAAGGACGATCAAAAAGCCTTTCATCATCCTTCGCCCATTGGCTTTCGTCCTGCTTTAGACGCTTCCGGCGGGGGCATAGTCACGTCTGGTACGGGTGCAACCTGTAACGAACTGACGAGTTTTTCCACGCAGGAGTGATGCCCCGGTCCTGGGAACTGGTGGTCACGTTTACCTGGAAAAGCTATCACCCATTGCAATAGACTCATGAAAATTGGTATCACCTGTTATCCTGTGTATGGCGGCAGTGGCGTGGTCGCTACGGAACTGGGCAAGGCGCTGGCAGCGCGGGGGCATAACATCCACTTCATCGCCTACTCGCTGCCGTTTCGGCTGGCGCACATCACCGAGAACATTACGTTCCATGAGGTCAACGTCAACACGTACCCGCTCTTCGAGTATCCGCCGTATTCGCTGGCGTTGACGAGCAAGATGGTGGACGCGGTGAAGTATGAAAAGCTCGATTTGCTGCACGTCCACTACGCTATCCCGCACGCGACGAGCGCTGTGCTCGCCCGGCAGATTCTTGCCTTACAGGGGCTCCATGTGCCTGTGGTTACTACGTTGCACGGCACGGATATCACCATCGTCGGGCAGGATCCGTCGTTCGAGCCAGTAGTGACGTATTCGATCAACGAGTCAGATGGTGTGACGGCGGTGTCAGACTATCTACGGCAGGAGACGTACGATCATTTCGACATCACCAACGGCATCGAAGTTATTCCCAACTTTATCGACACGGAGCGCTTTCACCGGCTCAACAAGGAGCATTTCAAGCGGGCGCTCTGCCCGAACGGCGAGAAGGTGCTGGTGCATGTGTCCAACTTTCGCCCCGTCAAGCGTGCCGCCGATGTGGTGCATATTTTCCATAGGCTGCGGCAGGAAGGGCTGGAAGTGAAATTGCTGCTCGTGGGCGATGGCCCGGACCGCGTACCGACCGAACACCTCGCCCGCGAACTGGGTGTTTACGACGACATTCGGTTCCTTGGCAAGCAGGAGCCTATCGAAGAAATTCTCTCCATCGCCGACTTGTTTGTGATGCCGAGTGGTTCAGAGACGTTCGGGTTGGCAGGGCTGGAGGCGATGGCGTGCAACGTGCCGGTGCTGTGTAGCGACATCGGTGGTCTACCCGAGCTCATCGGCGACAGCATGGCAGGTTGCCTCTGTCCCCTTGGCGACATTGACGCGTTCACCAACTGTGCCCGCAGCATCCTCACCGACGATGCGCGCCACGCCCAGATGGCCCAGGCCGCCCGCGACCGCGCCGTCAACGTGTTCGACATCAAGCACATCATCCCGAAATACGAAGCCTACTACGAGCGCGTCCGCGACCAGATGCTGACACAGGTTTGATATGGGCACAACTGGATCGTCAAATAACGGCAAGCCGCGCCCGGTGCGGAACCTCATCAGCCGCAAAAAGGAGGTCTATCCCATCAGCGACTTCTTGCGGGACTATCTGGAGCGTTATGACCGCATCGAGAACCAGGGCGTGCGCTACGAAGATCTGCAACGTTTCGAGACGTCGATTCCCGTCTACGACGAGGAGGGCAATGACACCCACTGGTCTACCGTTTTCTACCGCGAGAGCGAGCAGCGAGAAATCCACAACCAGCTTCGCACCGTCTATGCCATTCTAAAGTCCGATGGCGACCTCTCGGCGGTCGAGCAACTCTACATTGACCGGGTGGATCTGTGCCTCTATGGCAACACACTGCCGTTTCGCGTGCGCATTGTGAACAGTTTGAATGAGAACTTCGACTATTTCTACGTTAAGCAGGTGGATGCCAACCGTGTCTATGGGCTGGAACTGGAGCACATCCTCTCGCCCACCCGCATCCATTACTACGTACGCGACAATACGCTGATCGAAGAGCACATCATCGGGATTCCTGCCGATGCCTTCATGCGCGAGAGTATGCCGGAGGGCCACTTCGATCAGGTGCGTCTGGCGAAGGAATTCGTCAAGTTCAACGAGCGTTGCTTCGTGCGCCTGCTCGGCGACATGCATTCGAGCAATTTCGTCATCGACATCCAGCGGGACTTCGAGAAGTGGCACTACCGCATGCGGCCCATCGACTTCGACCAGCAGAGCCATCACTGGCGCAAGCAGGTGTACCTGCCGCAGTTCTATCCGCAGAACATCCCGCTTATCAAGTTTGGCATCAAGCACCTGGCTCCGGAGAATGTGGTGCAATATCAGAAGGAAGAACGAGCCCTGATTGCCAACCGCGTGCGTGTTTCTCACGGGCGCTTTAATGTGCTGATGGAGGTCATGCGAGAGGATTTGATCGCACCGGAAGATCATGTGACCCGGCTCCGCGAGCAACTTCGTGACCACTACGAAACCGACGATTTTGCCAAATGCCTCACGATGGGCGATCTCGTCTACACCTCCACGCAACTGCTCCTGGCCCGGCACAAGCCTGCCACCTCGCCTTTCTCGACGCTGGCGTGAGGGATGGTTACAGGTTAGCAGGTTGGAAGATAAGAAACCTGTAACCTGATAAACCTGCTAACCTGTAACTCGATCCACAAGAAACGGATTGCTCTGCCGCTCATGCCCGATGGTGGTGGCGGGGCCGTGGCCGGGGTAAACCTGTGTGCTGTCGCCGAGGGGGATGAGCTTCTGAAAGATGGAGCGCATGAGTTCGGGCATGGAGCCGCCGGGCAGGTCGGTGCGCCCAATAGAACCGGCAAAGAGCACATCACCCGCGATGACAAAGTCGCCCCGCACATCGTGAAAGCAGATGGAGCCCCGCGAGTGGCCGGGCGTGTAGAGCACGTCCCACGTCACCTCGCCAAACGCTATCGTGTCGCCTTCATCCAGAAAAGTCTCTGGCATGGGCGGTTGCTCCAGCGGCACCCCGAAGAGCATCGCTTGCTCCTGCGACCGCTTGAGCATCGGTACATCGGCGCGGTGCATCTGCCACGACATCCCAAAGTGCTCGGCGAAGGCTTTGCAGCCAAAGATGTGGTCGATGTGTCCGTGCGTGAGCAGCAGGTGGCGCACGGTCAGGTCGTGCGCGTCGAGGTGGTTTAGCACCTGTTGGCGTTCGGCCTCAGTGTGGCAACTCGGGTCAATGATCACCGCTTCGCCCGCATCGTGGCAGATATAGCAGTTGGTCTGGAACGGATTAAAGGTGAAGGATTTGACGTACATAGCCTATAGAAGAGGGTGGTCGCAAGGGATGGGTTGAAGCGGTCTATGCGTTCAAACGCAATATGTTGTCAAATCCATTCTGCAACATGCCATTCTGTTTCCAATTACCCTATCTTGGATGACGCGTTTCCCCTTTTTGAATCTTCACCAGTCGTCTCATTGCCATGTCTCATCGTCCCCTGCCTCTTTTTCCGCTCACGCTCATGGGCGTGTTTCTATTCATGGCCTCGTGGCTTGGACCTGCGGCATACGGTCAGGTAGGCCCCGTTTTTGAAGACGGACAGGCCCAGGTCGTACCCGCCTTCGAGGATGCAGAGGCCTGGATCCGCGAAGAACTCTGGGTAGAAACCGAGTTCGACTCCGACGGCGATGGGGACCTCGACCGGGTACACGTATCCGTCGTACGTCCGGTGCAGACCGAGTCAGACGGTTTGCAGGTGCCCAGCATTTATGAGTCGAGTCCCTACTTCGCAGGTACGGCAGGGCTCGGCGATTTTTTCTGGAATGTGCAGCAAGAAGTAGGCGCTACGCCGCCCGTCCGCAACCACCCCGACCAACCACAACTCCGCCTCCGTCCGTTCATCGCGAACAGCCATGTGGAGACGTGGGTGCCGCGTGGCTTTGCTGTTGTCCATTCCTCATCGCCGGGCACCGGTCTTTCCGAGGGTTGCCCAACGGTGGGAGGGATCAACGAATCGCTGGCTCCGAAGGCCGTCATTGACTGGCTGAACGGACGGGCCAAAGGCTTCACGTCGGTGGATGGCGGCGAAACGGTGGTGGCCGACTGGTCGACGGGTCAGGTGGGCATGACGGGCACC
>DATGCC010000740.1:0-3850 GCA_035312345.1 Rhodothermales bacterium | reverse complement strand
GCCGTGTGATGCCACCAGAGCCATCAGAAGAGACACCCCATCCGCGCAAGAGGGCGTAGATGCGATGTCCCTGCTGGACGGCCCGTTCGTACGGCATCAGTACGACAAAGCCGCACCCTTCGCCCGGCCAGAACCCCGCCGAGCGAGCATCATAGACCCGCATCTGGTCGGTAGCGAGCGCCCCGACCCGCGCAAAACCGATCAGTTCAAAGGGGTCGAGGCTGAGATCCACCCCCCCGGCCACCGCTACTTCCATGTCGCCCCCAGCCAGCGCGGCAGAGGCCTGAATGACCGCCAGCAGCGACGACGCACAGGCCCCGTCTACTGTAAAACCACCACCATTCAGATCGAAATAATTGCAGATGCGCCCGGCGATGGTATTGGACAACCCGCCTGCCAGCGTCTCGGTACCGACCGGTGGGAACGGCGCTTTGTACTCCGCTTCGACCTTTTCCAGAAACGGACGACGTTGCGCCAAGGACCACCCTTCTGCAGCCAGGGCAGTGTCCAGCACCCGCTGCACGTAGGGCCAGCGGAGCCGCATGAGGTTGGCCCGCGAAAACTCGCCCGTGAGAGAATTGCCCACCACCACCCCTGTCATCTCTCTCGGCAGGCCCGTTCCGTCGGCGAAGCCTGCATCAGCCAATGCCTCCGCCGCCACGTCCAGGGCAAGCCAGTGAGCCATATCTACAGCCCGGAAAGTACTTCCAGAAACCCGGTAGCGCACCCGGTCGAACGTGTAGTCTTTGAGCACGGCGGCCTGCGTCACATAGGTCCGGTCTGGCGCATCGGGGTCGTCGCATCCATAGTCGCTGAGGTTCAGCCGCTCGGCGGGTATGCGGCGGAAGGCCCGCCGCTGGGCCAGCACATTCTCCCACAGGGCGTCCGGCGAGTCGGCATCGGGATACCGGCAGGCCATACCGATGATGGCAATGGCAGAGGTCATGACGTAGACTCCGCAGCGCGCTTAGAGTTGATGTTCGGGTTCAGGCTCCGGCAGGCGGGCTTCCAGCACGGGCCAGGGGGCTGCCACAGGCACGGGCACCGGCTCCTCGACCTCTACCGCGACCGGAGGCCGAGCGGCGCGACGGGCCAGCAGCACCTGCACATGCAGCCCGATACCCCGCCCGATACACACCAACGAGAGCGCAAAGAACAGCCCGAAGACGATATGGACCATCATCAGGAGCGAATAGACGAGGGCTACGCTGGCTCCGAAGAATACCTGGGACCGCGTGTCGCTCGGCGTCGTAGCCGGGTCGGTGACCATATAAAAGGTGTAGAGCACGAAGGCCACCCCCGTCATCGGCATCAGCGCGGCCCACAGGTTGGCGTCAAAGACGAGATGCCGAAACACCGCCTGCGCGACGAAAACGCCCAGCCAGGTAGCGATGAGCGGCCAGCGCCGGGTAAAGCGGGCATTCAGATAGCCCCCCGAGCATACGATGATGGCCGGCAGAATCCAGTCTGCCGCACCCGTGAGGTTTTCCGTGAAATGATAGGGCGGCGCGATGCCGACCCACGGAAACAGGATCAGCACCACCGAAATGCCGAAGTTAGAAGGGTTGAGAAAGTGCCTTGTTCTGTTTTTGACGGCTACCCGAAAGAGCGTTTTGGAACCAATGGCTACCGCCGCCGCAAAAGCGATGGGCCAGAGCCGGTCGTTGGCATACAACAACATCGCCACGGCCAACCCGGTGATGTGGGCAGGCAACAGGAAATCGACGAGCGGTTTGAGGCCCCCGGCAAACTTGAGCGACCGCCGTTCTACACGCGCATCCATCCACTCGATGAGGAGCGCCATGCCGTAGGCCGCCGCCAGCGCTACGAGGGGTTGGGCTACGGATTGCTCGAACCCGAAGAGGGTATGCCCCAGCACATTGAAGGCCGTGATAGCGATGGCAAAACGGCGCAGCCCCCCCAGCCTGCTCACGTTATACCATTGATCTTTCAGTGTCATGCTGCTACTCCCCATTGGTCTTTCCGAGCACGACGGTGTGCCAGCCCGGCGAGACGGTTAACATTTCGCTACGTACCTGTCCCTGTGCATCGCGCCAGCGGACATCCACGTTGAGCTTCTGGTGCGGCGGTATGGCCCCCAGGCCCAGGTGCACGTCCGGGCTTCGTGCGCCCGAGTGCCCATTGCCGCCATCTACCTGCGCCACGAGCCGCCGTCCATCGGGCAGGTGGACGGTAGCCACCGCGCCCAGCGCAGGCCGCACCGCCATTTGTTCATCGGGATGCCCTGCTTCCACGATCATGCCTGGCGAGGCGCTGGCATCAAGCGGTAGCAAGAGGTGTAGGCCGAGGAATGCGCCGGGAACCGGGCTGTCGTTGCGGTAGAAATAGGAGGACTCCCACTGGTTGGCGACGGCAAAATCCAGGTCGCCATCCCCATCTACGTCGGCGGTGGCAATCCCCCGGCTCACCTGCGGGGTATCCAGCCCCAACTCAGGCGCGATGTCTACATAGCGCCCGCTGCTGGATCGCACAAAGAAGGGATTATGTGCGTGCCCACTGAGGTCATCGCCTGGCAGGAAGCGGTGCCAGACGCGGCTGCTGGCGAGCAGTTCGTCGTTGCCCGTCGCCACCTCGTGCAGTTCTGGCCAGCGGCCGATGGTGCCTTTGATGAACCCGGTGGCCTGCACGGCTTCGAGCACGCCGTCGTTGTCGAAATCGGCGAGCCGGCTCTCCCAGCCCCAGTCGCTCCGCGAGAGACCCAGCGGCTCACTTCGGTCCGTATAGGGGGCCCACCCCGCCTGCATATGCCCGATCTGCCCCGTGCTAACGTATACGGAATGACTCTCTTCGAGCGCATACTCGGCGGCAATATTGCTCACGTAGATGTCGAACAGGCCATCCCCGTTGAGGTCACCGAAGTCCACGCCCATGCCTTTGAACGAATCATGCCCGAGCACTTTGGAAGCGGGCGTGGTGACCGTCTTTCGGCCCGTAAGCGAAACAAAGCGAAGCTGCCCCGGCCGGGATCGGTTGTGCAACAGCCGGTCGGGGCCGAAGTCGTGGCCGAGGTAAATCTCCGGTAACCCATCACCATCCAAGTCAGCAGCCCCAGCCGCGAGGGTCCAGCCTTTCGCGATGTTTTCTTCGGCCAATGGCGTTACCTCGTACTGCACCGATGGATTCGCCCCTGTGGAGGCTCCTGTCCATCGCAGAATCCGGCTGGTGCCACCGTTGAATGCCCGCGACATAGAGCGGTGCATGTGCTGCCGGACGCTGGTGTCGTGGCTGTCCAGAATACGTGCGCCATCCTCGAAGTAGTTGCCAATGAGCACATCGATGTGCCCATCTCCGTCGAAATCGGCGCGGATGGCAGCATTGGTAAACCAGCGTGCACCACCGGGGACCAGTTCCTGCGCTACATAGGTGGTCCGTGCGAGGATCGAGGACGCATCCTGGCGGAGAAACGCGAGGGGGGTGCGGCCCCAGTAGTAAACGAGCAGATCCATCCATCCGTCTTCATTCAAGTCACCGGGCAGGCAGCCCATGGGGGCCATTGTGGCGGCGTCGTAGGGCACCGGTGCAGGAGTCAGCTCAAAGGGCGCATAGCGGGTCGCCGTGCCCGGTACTGGAGCCACGATTACCTGGTCGGTTCGCACGTCCACGTAGCAGAGGTCATTGGGCAGCCCATCGCGGTCCAGGTCGTTGAGCGCCACGGACGCACCGACCGATGAGATCCAAGAGGCGAGGTGGGCCAGGCTAGGATGAACCGCGCGCACGGACCGGGGCGGTGGCCCCTCGATTTCGGGCAGCGGAAGCGTGGTGAATGCAAAGCGGGCTGCCAGATCGGTCCGCTCCTGCTCCGACGCCTCGGGCAGACGCGTGAAGCCGT
>DATGCC010000739.1:0-3535 GCA_035312345.1 Rhodothermales bacterium | reverse complement strand
CTCTTTCGCCGCGTCGAGCAGTTCTTCCTGCGGCACGACTTTGTTGACGAGGCCGATTTCGTAGGCCCGCTCGGCGCTGATGCGGGCCCCCGTCAGCACCAGTTCGGTGGCAATGCCATGCCCGACGAGCCGGGGCAGCCGCTGCGTCCCGCCATAGCCTGGAAGAATGCCGAGGTTCACTTCAGGCTGTCCGAAGCTGGCATTCTCAGAGGCAATGCGCAGGTGGCACGCCATCGCCAGTTCGCAGCCGCCGCCGAGCGCAAAGCCGTTGACAGCCGCCACCACAGGCTTCGGCATCTCTTCGATGCGGTTGAACACGGCCTGTCCGCGCAACGCAAACCGATGGCCCTCTAAAGCGTCCAGGTCGGGAAACTGCTGGATGTCAGCTCCGGCCACGAAGCTTTTCGATCCGGCTCCCGTCAGCACCACACCTTTTACCGCCGCATCGCCCCGCGCCTGCCGGAAGGCCTTGCCCAACTCACTCACCACGGTTGCCGAGAGCGCGTTCAGCTTGTCTTCCTGGTTGATTGTGATGACGGCGATGCCGCCTTCGTGCACTTCGTAAAGCAACGTTTCCATAGATTTTGGATTTGTGATTTTGGAATTGCGATGGGGTGTCGGTCAGAGCCAATCCAAAATTCCCAATCCAAAACCCAAAATCGACTCAGTTTCTCAGGCGCTGCCGTTCGGGAGCTTCCTGCTCCTGCGGGAAATCGAACGTGTCCATCTCGGTGAGCAGGTCGGTGGGCTTGGCGAAGACCTCTTCGATTTCCTCGACCGACGCCTCCGTTTCCTCGACTTCGCTGAGCAGCATGTCGAGTTGGAAGGAGATCTCTTCGGGGTTGCGCAACGTCAGCGATTGCTCGTGGATGTACTTGATGACATCCTCAATGGTCTCTAGCTGCGCCTCGATGATTTCGAGATTTTCGTGGCTCCGCTTGAAGCGTTCGAGTCGCTGCTCCAGAATCTTGAGGCGGCGCGCCTTGATAGCCCGCACACGATCCGAGTCGTCGGCCATGTCCTCGCGGAGTTCCTGGATGGAGCGGACGACCTCCCGTTCGGCGGTTTGTTGCGAATACTGCTCGTATCGCTCTTTCTGGTAGAGCAGGTTCAAATAGGAATCGAGCAGCCCGTCGATCTTCTTGATATGGCTATCGAGCAGGCCCTGCGACGCATAACTCAGCTTGCGGTAGTTGCCTTCGATCTCTTTTTCGAGGTCACGGAGGCGGTAGTAGCGTTTCTGGTTGGGCCGGTTGAGCAAGCGCCATATTTCCTTCTTCGACGGCGGCTTGGCATACTCCGCTGCGGCCCGCGCTCGTACCGCCCGGCGAAACCGCGCCTGCCGGGGCACGGTGCCGAGGAAGACCAGTTCCAGTGCCGCCGCAAACAGCAACACCGTCTCAAACAGAAAGTCCGGCCCGATCATGCTGACGCCAAACGCCGTAGCCATCGCCGCGATGAGGAACGTGAGGTTCCACGGGTTGAGAAAGGCTTCTTTGGTAAAATTGATGTTGGCGTCGTTCATGCGGTTCTGAAAACGGCACCCGCTGTCGGCGGGCTGCCTTCCGATGAAGATTACAGATTACAACGAGGGAATACGCTTCACGGTCATTATTGCTTCATCCGACCAATGGTTTTCTCAGGAGCTTCGACCTCTGCGGGCGATTCTTTAGCCTGAGCCGGCTTTGCCGCAGATGATGGACGCCCAATTGTCTTGTCCGCCTTAGGTACTTCTGGCGTCGCAATACGTTCTTTCGGCGTCGTAGCCGATGCCGGAGCGGCCGGCTCGTCGGTCGGCGTACCCATCTCTAGCTTGATCTGCCGGAGCAGGCTTTGGGCCCGCTCTTTCAGCATTTCCTCTTCCAATTCCTCCGCGCTACGGGTCGGCGTCGTGGCGGCGTTTTCGGCACCTTCTAGCTGGGCGTTTTCCAACGCGATTTCCATCCTGGCTTCCTTCTGCGCCGTCTCGATGGCGAGTTTTTCGACCATCTCGTCGTGCACGTCGCGGGCAGCCTGCGGCCCGGTCGCCATGTCGCCCAGCGCCCTGTTGACTGAATTCCGCCGACGGAGCAGCCGCACTGCACTCTTCAACTCCTTGAGCTTGCGCAGATGCTCCTTCTCGGCCTCTTTAACTCGCTGATACTCTTCCGGGGTCATGTCAATTTTAGATTTTGGATGGAGGATTTTGGATTTGATTGCAATAGCAGCCAATCGAAAATCCGAATGCTAAAATCCAAAATCACTCCGTTTGTGTGCGTTCCTTACCGATGGTTTTGCCGCCCTGGTCGGCTTCTTTTTCGGGGATTTCGAGGCGCGGCTCGGCCTGGGCGGGCGCAGCTTGCTCCTGGCCCAGTCCCATCTCCAGCTTGAATTGTTTGACGAGTTCGGAAGCACGGATATTCTCAGCATCCTCTTCGATCTGGATGGCCTGCGAATCGACCGAGTCGAGCGCCATTTCCATGCGCGCCTCGTTGCGAGCCGTCTCCTCCTCGATCTTGGTGAGCATCTCGTCGTGCGTCTGGTCCATGCCCGACACCTCGAACTGCTCCAGCGCATCAGCCACTTTCGACTGCCATTTCGAGCGCTCGTGGGCGCGGAGGGCGTCTTTGGCTTCCTGAATTTTGCGCTCTTTTTCCCGCATAAACGCCTTTTTGACCTGAAGCGCCTTGTCGTAGGCCGCCGAGGCGTATTTGAGTTGCTCGCGGGTGCGTTCGAGCGAGGTGCGGGCTTTTTCGAGCCGCACGGCATACTGCTGCGCGATGTCGTCGCGGCCAGCCTGGATACCGGCTTTAATCTTTGAGGTGAGCTGCTGGACTTCGAGTTCGTTGCGCCGCTCCTCCTTTTGCAGCAACATCACGTTGGCTTTCACCGTGGCGATGTTCTCGTTCATTTTCGGGACCTGATCGTTCAACTCCCGGATGTTCTGCTCCAGAATAAGGCGGGGGTTCTCCATCGCGGAGATGGCTCCGCCAAAGATGGAGTTGATGAATCGTTTGAAACGTGACCAAACGGACATGGTGGTTAGGGGCTGGTTAAAAGCTTCGGTCGAGTGGAGGGTAGATACCTAATATAGTGATCCTTCGGCTCTAACGAATACATCGCGCGGAAAGATGCATTTTGGGGAGATTGGGACATAGGAAATGGGAAATGGATATGGGGTTCAAACCTGACCCATTCCACTTCCTACTTTCCCTTTTCTAACGCTCATTTCCCAGCTCCCACCCTTCTGTAGTATACCGATCCAGCAGGAGCGATGCAGGTTCGGGGGGACGTTCTGCAAACGTGTAGGCGGCACGCACCGTTTCAGTGAAGGTGTCAAGATCGTCGGTTTTTTGGGTGTAGAGGCGGGCCAGCACCTCACCGGGCGCGACAGGATCGCCGGGTTTTTTGAGCAGCACAATGCCTGCGGTCGGATCCACTTCGTCTTCCTTGACGCGGCGGCCTGCCCCCAACGCTACGGCGGCGTGCCCCAGCGCCAGCGCATCAAGATCGGATACGTAGCCAAAAACCTCGTCTGGAGCGAGCACCTCGGCGG
>DATGCC010000738.1:0-10040 GCA_035312345.1 Rhodothermales bacterium | reverse complement strand
CCTCATTAACAAGTCGCTTGCAACCAAGCTATCTTTATCCAAATCTTTTCGCACGGGGCGCACATGGCACCGCCGTGTTTTTTATTTTCCATCCTCCTGAATCTACCACCGATACCGCATCTGGCAACATGGCCTTTCCCGATACGCTGCGCTACACCAAAGAACACGAGTGGGTCCGCCTGGAGGACGACGGACAGACCGTCGCCATCGGCATCACCGACTTTGCCCAGGGCGAACTGGGCGACATCGTCTTCGTCGAACTCGAACCCGAAGGCACAAAACTGGACAAAGACGAGGTCTTCGGCACCGTGGAAGCCGTGAAGACCGTCTCCGAACTGTTCATGCCTGTCTCCGGCACCATCGCCGCGCACAACGCTGCCCTCGAAAGCAACCCGGAACTCGTCAACCAAGACGCCTACGACAAGGGTTGGATGGTCAAGGTCACGATGAGTGATCCGTCAGAGTTGGACGACCTGCTTGACGCCGAGGCATATTCAGAGATGGTTGCAGGTTAACAGGTTACCTCGCTGGGTTTGGTTACAGGTTCACAGGTTGCCTCGCCATGCTCGGCTTCAGGTTAGCAGGTTTCTTCTTAGCAACCGAACCTGCTAACCTGAAGAACCTGCCAACCTGTAACCTGATAAACCTGCAAACCTGAAACCCACACATTTCATGCACGAACGCATCGTCATACTGGATTTTGGATCACAGTACACGCAACTCATTGCGCGGCGTATCCGGGAGGCCGGGGTTTTTTCGGAGATTTATCCCTGCACCATCAGCGCGGAAAAAGTCGCCGCGATGGAGCCGATGGGTTTGGTGCTCTCGGGCGGACCATGTTCGGTTTACGACGATGGCGCACCGCAACTGGGCGAGGCGTTTCTGAATCTGACCCGCGCCGATGGTTCGCCCATGCCAATTCTGGGCATTTGCTACGGATTGCAGGCGATGGCGCATACGCTCGGCGGCGGCGTTGAGCGAGCGAGCCGCCGCGAGTTTGGTCGGGCGCATCTGCTGGTGGACGACCATACGGACCTGCTGGCAGGCATCCCGGCAGGATCTCAGGTGTGGATGAGCCACGGCGACCACCTCACCCGCCTGCCCGAAGGCTACCACATCATCGCCCACACCGACAACGCTCCCATTGCTGCCGTGCGGTCTGCCGACCTGCCGCACTACGGCGTGCAATTTCACCCGGAGGTCGTCCACACCGATCACGGGCGGCAGGTGCTCGAAAACTTCGCCCACACCATCTGTGGCTGCCGTGGCGACTGGACGCCTGCCTCGTTTGTCGAGGAAAAGAAGCGTGAGATCCGCGAGCAGGTCGGCGAGGAGCATGTCATCCTCGGCCTCTCCGGCGGTGTCGATTCGTCGGTGGCGGCGGTGCTGCTGCACGAAGCCATCGGCGACCAACTGACCTGCATCTTCGTCAACAACGGCCTGTTGCGCAAAGGCGAGTGGGAGCAGGTGCAAACCACCTTCCGCGACCATTTCCACATCCGCCTGCATGCCATAGACGCCACCGACCTTTTTCTGGATCGCCTCGAAGGGGTTGCTGACCCTGAGAAAAAACGCGTCATCATCGGCAATACCTTTGTCGAAGTCTTCGACCAGGGCACCGAGCGCATCATCGAAGAACTGGGGCGCAAACCAAGATTCCTGGCGCAGGGCACGCTCTATCCCGATGTGATCGAAAGTGTCTCCTTCAAAGGGCCGAGCGCGACGATCAAGACGCACCACAACGTGGGCGGCCTGCCGGAAGAAATGGACCTGGAGGTGCTGGAGCCGTTCCGCGAGTTGTTCAAGGACGAAGTGCGCGAGATCGGGCATCTGCTCGCCGTGCCGAAGACCATCGTTGATCGGCATCCGTTTCCAGGGCCGGGGCTGGCTGTCCGGATGCTTGGCCCCGTGACCCGCGAGGGGCTGGCGATCTTGCAGGAAGCCGACGCCATCTTCATCAACGAACTGCACCGCTATGGGCTGTACGACCAGGTGTGGCAGGCGTTTGCCGTGCTCTTGCCCGTGCAATCCGTCGGCGTGATGGGCGACCTGCGGACCTATGAGAACGTCTGCGCCCTCCGCGCCGTGACTAGCGTCGATGGCATGACGGCAGACTGGGCCAAGCTCCCCCACGACTTCCTCGCCCATGTCTCCAGCCGCATCGTCAACGAGATCCGGGGCATCAACCGGGTAGCCTACGACATCAGTTCCAAGCCGCCTGCGACGATTGAGTGGGAGTAGAGAAGGCTGATGCGTGTTTCGTGTTGCGTAATAGCGACAACCCTCAAGCAAGCATTCTTACATGACACGCAACACGTTTCAAGATTAATCATATTCTTGTAGCGCGTTCGATCTGCCCATCTCTTATCTTTCCCTTCCAGCATCTGAATCAAACAGCACCTATTGTGGGACACAGACTCGCTACCGCGTACCATTTCGGCATCGCTGTCTTTCTACTTTTCTGCATCGGGATCACCACGCCGGGTTACGCGCAGGTAGATGACGAGGTGCCGCGCATTGAGCAAGCCGAGGCTGTTTTTGAGCAGGCCCTCGAAGCATTCACTGCCGAAGATTATGGCATGGCCTATCGCCGGTTTCGCGTCGTCTACGAAGGCTACCAACTGCATCGCAAAACCACGGCGGCCATCTTGATGGCGGGCAAATCACTCTACCGAGAAGGAGATTACGAGCGGGCTGAAGACTTACTTGAAGAGTTTATCCGCGCCTTCCCGACGAGCAGCTACCTGGACGACGCTGACCGTACCCTTGCCCTCGTGCGAGAGCAACTCGGTGGGGCCATTCCCGAAACCCGCACCCTTCGGCTGGGCATCGCGCTCCCCCTCACCGACAACGATGCGCCGCTTACGCAAGCGCTTTTCAATGGCATTCGCCTTGCTGTGGAAATGCATAACGAGCGGGACGACACCCAGGTGCAGATGGTTTTCCGCGATAGCCAGAACAGCCGAAGCGGGGCCATGTCGGCAGTGACAGCGCTGATCAACGCCAATGTAGACATGATCATTGGCCCGCTCTACAGCGAGGAAGCCGATGGGGCAGCCCAGATCGCCGAGCGCGCCGGGGTGGTGCTCGTCGCGCCGCTGGCGACGGACGAATCGGTGGCGCAGGGACGACGCTATGTGTTTCAGACCAACCCGACGATTTCGTCGCGGGGGCGGATGATTGCAGATGTCGCGATGAACGACCTTGGTGCCCGCCGCGTCGGGATCGTGGCCGAGCAGGGCGACGACATCAGTGAGCGGATGGCCGAAGGGTTTCAACAAGAAAGCGACCGCCTCGGTGCCAATGTTGCGTTCTATGAGCGGATTTCGTCCCGCGACTGGGATACCCTCGTCGAACAGCTAGAAGGCCACAACCTGACCACGCTGGACGCGCTCTACCTCCCCGTTGGCAGCGGCAATGCCCGCAACCACGTCGATGCTGCACTGACAAGCCTGGACCAGGCAGGGGTCCTGCCACGCGTGCTGGGCAATACGCAGTGGGAGGAGCTTACAGCCACGCAGTTGGCAAACGCGTTCGGGGTCATCTACACGAAGGATTTCCATGTGGACGACGACGATCCCCTGGTACAAAATTTCCGGCTGACCTATCGCCAACTGGCCGAGCAAGCACCGGGCCGATTGGCCTTTGTTGGCTACGATGTCGCCCGGTTTCTGCTGGGACAGATCGCCCGCGCCCCCGACACCCCCCTGGAGGTAGCGATGCGTGAGGCTCCCCGTTTCCCGGGTCTCGGCATGGACATCGACTTTTCTAATGGCAACGCGAATGAAGCCCTTTTCTTCTTCCGCTATGGCGCTAATGGAGCAGAGCGCTATCGTTGATGCTCATTAAGGAACAGCCTCAGCAGCCTCACGTATGACGTTTCAGTTCCACAAGCCGGTGGCCCCCAGGCTCCGGCTTTTTCTATGTCGCAGGTGGAAATACTAATCGCCAGGCGGCATCGTTGTTACTGGGAAATTGGGATTTAGGAAAGGGGATATGGTTGATCCTGAGTCACCATTTTCTCTTTCTCAAATACCTTTTCCCCCTTTACCAGATTTCAATTCGACGGATGTCCATACGCACTATACAGATTCTGGCCCTCCTCTTCCTTGTCAGCGTGGCAGGCTGTTCGGGTAGCGGCCGCCTGCGCTATGATTCACCAGAGGACGCATTCACCAAAGGCAAAGCCCTCTACGACCAGGGCAAATATGACCGAGCGGCTGAGTATTTTCAGGGCGCGTTCGACTTTGGTAGAACCCATGAATGGGCCGCCGATGCGCAGTTGTATCTGGCGCGGTCCTATGCCGCCAACAAGGAATATATCCTCGCCTCGAACGAGTTTACGCGCTTCGCAGAAATCTACCGTAGCGACCCACGGGTTCCGGAAGCGGAATATGAACGGGCGATGACGTTCTACGCCCGGTCGCCCCAATATCAACTCGACCAGAGCCCGACGGAGCAGGCCATTCAGGCTTTCCAACTCTACATCAACCGGTATCCTGACAGCCCCAAGGCGGCGGAGGCGGCTGCCAAGATCGACGAGTTGCGCGACAAGCTGGCACACAAACAGTTCGATGCGGGCCAACAGTATGAGAACCGCGAAATATACCGGGCAGCGGCGCTTTCCTACGAGGTCGTCTTCGATAGCTATCCGGATACGCAGTGGGTGGACGATGCCCTGCTCGGAGCCATCCGGTCCTACATTGCCTACAGCGACCAGAGCGTCGAGTCGCGCCGCGCCGAGCGCTTGCAGCTAGCCATTGACAACTACCAACGCCTGTTGCTTATCCCGGACAGCCCCCTCCTGAAAGAGGCGGAAACGCTCTATGAAGAGGCAACCGAGCGGATGCAGCAACTGGCAGATGGATCGTAGGATAGGGAAGTGAGAGGGGCGAGTAGGGAAGAGCGATCTTCCCCACATGCTTGATTCTACCCTTGCCCTCTGAGATATTGCAACGGTTGATACACAAACCCTTCTGATCCTTCTCCCTTCGCTCTTCCCCATGCGCGTAGGTCTCTTTGGTGGCTCGTTCAACCCGCCGCATCTGGCCCACCTGATCGTCGCGGAGACGGTGCGGGAGCAGTTTGGCCTGGATGCGATCTGGTGGATGCCTGCCTACCAGCCGCCACATAAAACCGGCGTAGCGCTGGCGTCTGCCACCCATCGGCTGGCGATGACCCAGGCGGCCGTTGCCGAAAATCCCGGCTTCGCGGTCTCTGACCTGGAAATACAACGCGAAGGCACCTCATACACCGTCGATACCGTCCGCACGTTGCAAGCCGAGCATCCCGACCACACCTTTTTTCTTCTGGTCGGCAGCGACAGTTTGCACGGGTTTTCGTCATGGTACCAGCCAGAGGAGATCATCGCCCGCGTGCCGCTGATCGTATATCGGCGGCCTGGTACGGTGACGACCAAGGCGGAGCCAGCATTTGCCGAGCGCGTTCTTTTTGCCGATGCGCCGTTGCTCGAAATCAGCGGTACCGAAATTCGCCAGCGGCTGCGCGAAGGACATTCTATCCGCTACCTCGTGCCCGACGCTGTGCGGGCATACATTGACCAGCACAAGCTGTATTCACCTCACCCCTAACCACCTTGCCTGCTCCCCCAACATCACTCCACGATAAAGCCGCGCAACTCGTTTTTGCCCGCATCGGATCGAACATGCCGCCACCGGTGACGGTGCGCGAAGACGCTGCCCGGATGGAAGCCTTGCTGGAGCGGTGTCCGCTAGGCGGACTGATCCTGTTCAACGGCGAAGTGCCAGAGACCCCAGAAGTGCTGGCCCGGTTGCAGGCGAAAACCCCCTATCCGCTGCTCGTGGCAACAGACATGGAGCGGGGCGTCGGGCAGCAGATCCGTGGCGCAACGGTTTTTCCGCATGCGATGGCGTATGCTGCCATGGGAGACGACGCCGAAGCTGCTGTAGAAGCCTCAGCGCGCATAGCCGCTCGCGAGGCGCTGGCGTGCGGCATTCATCTGACGTTCAGTCCCGTAGCCGATGTCAACCGGGACCGGCGCAACCCGATCATTGCAACGCGGGCCTACAGCGACGACCCAGACGCGGTGGCGCGGCTGGCAACGGCGTATATCCGGGGCTGTCATGCCGAAGGCTTGCTCACAACCGCCAAACATTTCCCTGGTCATGGCGGCACGAGTCAGGATTCTCACGAAGAGATGCCCGTCGTACCTGACGACCGCGCCGTGCTCGAACGTACAGATCTGCATCCGTTCCGCAGGGTTATCGAAGCCGGGGTTGATGTGATAATGACGGCCCATATCTCCGTCCCGGCACTTGACCCGAGTGGCACACCGGCCACCCTTTCTGCACCGATTCTAAAGCCCTTGCTGCGCGATGATCTCGGCTTCAGCGGGGCCGTCTTCACCGACAGCCTGCTCATGGGAGCCATCCGTGCAGAGCCGGGGGCATTCGGCAAACAAGCGGCTGCCCTGGTACAGGCAGGAGTCGATGTAGTGCTGGATACACCCGAACCCGAAGAAGCCGTCGCGGGGCTGGTGCAGGCCGTCGAGAATGGGAGCCTCGACGAAGCCCGGCTTGATGAAGCCTGCCGCCGCGTCTGGGTACTCAAGCAAAAGCTGCTGGATCGCTTCGGTCCCACGATCTTCACGGCACCCCATGAGCACATAGCATGGGATGAAGTAGGCACTGCTGCGCATCATGCTCGGGCGGAAGACATCGCCCGGCGTGCTGTTTCGGTGCATGACCCGTCGGGCCAACTGCCACTACAGCCCACAGATACCCGGTCGCTGATGGTGCTGCTCGTCAAGCCCCACCGCTCGCGGCTGGACCCACCCGAAGCGCCCCTCGCGGCGGCAGTACGCGAGGCGTATCCTGGCGCTATGTATCAGGAGGTAGGGCCAGAAATGGACGAAGCCGCGTTGCGCGACCTTCTCGTACAGGCTCAATCCATGCAACACATCGTCGTGGCGATGATTGTAAAACCAGCGGCATGGCATCGGTTTGGCTTGCAGCCTGCACAACAGCAATTGGTAGAGTCCCTCGTGGCTCAACAATCCGTCGTGCTGGCCTCACTGGGCAGTCCCTACATCCTCGATGCGTTCCCCGAGAACAGCCCCCGGCTCTGCACCTATAGCGATGTGGCCGTCTCACAGCGGGCGCTGGTGGCCGTGCTGGCTGACGGGTAGTACGGGTGGGCGGAAGGATGAGAGAAAATGAGAAAATCAAATCTCCCAATCCTTGCACATAGGCCACAGGATAACAACGGCTTAATATGCGTGCCTGAACTAATCTTTCGTCGTATACGTTGGAATTACTATACTTTCCGACCTGGTCTGCTCCCTTGAGGGCAGCCTTTATCAGATGGTTCAACCATGGGCTTTCTCCAATTTTTTAAAGCCGAACAACCACCCCTCGTCGAGCAAGCCTTCGGCGATGTGAAGACGATGCTGGAACATGGGCAGGTGATGTTTGCCGCTGGCACCGCGCACCTGCTCGACAATGAGATCCTCGATGTGGACCTCGCGGCACTCGACGAAGCCATCAACGAGCGCGAACAGGATTTGCGCCGTGTGCTGCTGGAACACCTGACGGTCGACCCGAACCACGAACTGATTTTGAGCCTCAAGCTCATCAGCATCGTACAAGAAGCGGAGCGCATCGGCGATCTGGCCAAGTCCCTCTCGCGGACGGCTCTGCTAGCCCACAAGCCACGTCTGGGCTCCCAGGTAGAACCGCTCCGCAAGCTCCGCAACCAACTCCTGACCATGTTTGACTGGACTCATGACAGCTTTGTCCAGGGTGATGAAACTGGTGCGCAGCGTGTGATGAAGCAGCACGAAATGACCAAAAAGGCATTGACCGATTATCTGGAATGCCTGTCCAACAACGAAAGCGTCACAGCAAATGAGTCGCTCGTCTACGCGCTCGGTGCCCGCATGATGAGCCGCGTCAGTTCCCACCTCGCCAACATCGCCTCTACCGTCGCCCTCCCGTTCGACCGGATTCGCAGCTCGCCAACATGGTCCACTGAAGATACCGTCAAACCCTCATGACCTCTCCGCTGACGGGTAGCTGGATCGAGTGGGTACTGTATGTGGGCGCAGGGCTGGTCCTTGCGATCTATACCTGGCAGGTTGTGGTGCCTCGGGTCCAGCATTTATTTTTCAAGCCCAAACGGGACCCAGAAGAACGTGCTGCCGAACTCTTGCGGCGGTACCGCGAGCGAAAAGCCAACAAACTGCCGCCGGAATAGTATGTACTGGTCTCAGGTTCGCTTTTCCTTTCAGCAGCATTTTCCCGATGGCCCTCACCCATTCTACCCTCACCAGCCTGGGTACCGAAGCCCCGGCCTTCGATCTACCCATAGCCAATCCTGCCGTGGATGACCGTAGCGGCGACACGCGTAGCCTGTCTGACTACGATAAGGCCGAAGCCCTCGTCGTCGTATTCATGTGCAACCACTGTCCGTATGTCGTCCACATCGAAGAGGCCCTGTGCGAAGTGGCGCGGACGTATCAGCAACGCGGCGTGGCATTCGTCGGGATCAGCGCCAACGACGTTGCGCAGTATCCGCAGGACGGCTTTGACAAAATGGCCGAACGCGCCGAACAACGGGGCTATCCGTTCCCCTACCTCTACGATGCCTCCCAGGATGTAGCACGGGCCTACGGAGCCGTCTGCACGCCGGATATTTTCGTCTATGACAACGACCGCCGCCTCGCCTACCGGGGTCGCTTCGACGAAACGCGCCCCGGTCAGGGTACGGCCACCGGTGCCGACCTGAGCCAGGCCCTTGACGACTTACTGGAAAACGGCGAGGTTACGACAGAGCAGGTGCCTTCCATGGGGTGCAATATCAAGTGGAAGTAATACCCTTTCTGATAAGAATCAGCGTTCTCCTATTTTTTTCAAAAGTCAATAGCTGAAAGCTAATGGTTGATCGCTTATCTCGGCTTGCACACGAAGCAGGAAACCTGTAACCTGCCTTCTTTTCAATCTGAACCCCCGATTGCATGGAATGGATCGTTCTGCTTCCGCCCATCGTGGCGATTGTGCTGGCGCTGTGGACGCGGCAGGTGTACCTCTCTCTTTTTCTTGGTATCTGGATCGGCACGACCATCCTCGTCGGTGGGAACCCGGTCTTGGGATTGCGCGAACTGGCCGATCAGATCGTGGCGGTGTTTCAGGACGCCGGAAATACCCGCATCATCCTGTTCAGCCTGCTTGTCGGCGGCTTGATAGCGCTCGTGCAGGTGTCGGGCGGCGTCGCAGGATTCATCGTGTGGGTGCAACGCCGAGGGTGGGGCACCACACGCCGTAGCGCCGAACTCCTCGCCTGGATCGTCGGCATGCTGATCTTTGTCGAGTCAAGCATCACGTCGCTGACGGTGGGCACCTTGAGCCGTCCCTTTTTCGATGATTTGAAATTGCCCCGCGAGAAAATCGCGTACTACTGCGACGCCACAAGCGCGCCCGTTTGCATGTCGATTCCGCTGAATGGCTGGGGCGCGTTTGTGTTGGGCTTGCTGGCCGTGCAGGGCATCACGACCGGAGCCGTTGGGCTGCTGGCGCAGTCGCTGCTGTTCAACTTCTTCAGCCTCTTCGCCATCATCTTCTCGCTAATCCTCGCATTGACGGGCTGGGGCTTCGGCCCGATGCGGAGAGCCGAGGAACGAGCAGCGCGAACCGGCCAAGTCATTCGCCCTGATTCCACGCCAATGATTGCCGAGGAAGTGGCCGACATCAAACCCGTCATCTCAGGACCCGGGCAGGCCCGCGACCTCGTGATTCCCATCGTTGTAATGGTCGGAATGATCTTCGTTGGCCTCTACGTGACGGGGCGGGGGAATTACGAAGGCGACCTCGCACAGGCAGGCTTTTGGGACATGCTCGCCGCTGCCAGCGGCTCGACCTCGGTGCTATGGGCTGTCGGTCTCGCTATCGGCGTGGCGATGGTGATGTATGCCATCCCGCGTCCGCTACCGGGCGGCAAACCCGTGCTGACGATGCTACAATCGACCGACTGGGTGCTGCGCGGCGCGTCGGGGCTGGTAGGCG
>DATGCC010000737.1:0-2667 GCA_035312345.1 Rhodothermales bacterium | reverse complement strand
CTGCGCATGTCACGTAAAATGAACCGGAGGCGGTAAAGGACCTTTCTCCTACATAGACACCGGTTGTAATAAAACATAACCTCTGAAATTAGAATTTTATGAGTCCTTTGAATCTGACCAGCCAATAAGGCCCAGAAACTCGGTATCCGACCGAATTTTCACAAGTGTTTTGTGCACGTAGGTCCGAACACTGGCGATGGGGATACCTGTGCGTTCCTCGATTTCTTGATACGAGCATTTCTCCAGCAAACGCAGGCGGGCTACCTCTTTGAGATAATTGGGAAGCCGTTCGATGGCCTGACGTAGCCCTTCGAGGAGGATCCCAATATCATATGTGGCTGGTTTTACTTCTGCCTGTAGCAGCGGGCCCGCCTCCTGGTCGATAGAGGTAAATACCAACTGCCGTCGCAAAAAGTTGAGAAACGTGTTCTTGCAAATCACGCTCACCCAACTCGCATACCGCTGCGCATCCACCAGCTCGTCCTGGCGGGTTTGCACCCTTTCGTATGCCTGTTCGATCAGGATATCAAGGGTAGCTACATCACTCTGCACAAAGCCCGAGACAAACTTCGTGACAAAATACCGACGCACAAAGCAGTAGGTCCACAGGGCAATCACATAATGATCCTGGTCTTCCCCCTGCAAGCGCCACCGCTCAAAAGCGTCATTGACCTGATCGACGTCATCCAGGTGAAACGGAAGACGGGCCGCGATTTTTTCTATGTCCATCAAAAGAGCAGATACCATGACCAAGACGGCAGGAACCACCAGAAAGCTGTGCATGGGAGGGCAAAATAGTACCAAGCGCTGTGTTTTGATGCAATAGAGCCTACAGAAATAACTTAAGGAAAGGAAACTATAGTGTAGGTTCTATGCCCGTTTCTGCACCACAAGCATCAAGATTGCAGGAAGAATAGATCACTGCAAAACACAACATAGCCCTACGGCGTCTTACGAACCCTTTTGATGCGCCTGCCTCGACCCGCGACGACCAGCCGCATCCTTTCTGATAGATTGACAACGGGCGCGAGAAGCGTTATTTTGCAAGACTGTCGCAACCGCATCTGCTCCTATTTCTTTCGATGCCAAAGCGGTGACCACGCTCCGCGCCATGCCCATGACGGACGCGCACCCTTAGCCTGTATCAAACAACATTATGAACGTCAACAGCTTCAAAACCTATAGCGCCAAACCTGGTGACATCGACCGCGAGTGGTTCGTGGTTGATGCTGAGAACCAGATCGTTGGCCGCCTGGCTTCGCGGATTGCTACGATCCTGCGGGGCAAACACAAGCCGTCCTTCACCCCGCACATCGATTGCGGCGACTTCGTCGTGGTCATCAACGCCGACAAGGTGCGTTTCAGCGGTAAGAAGGAAACGGAGAAGGAATACTTCAGCTACAGCGGCTACCCCGGTGGCGTGCGCAACCGTACGCCCAAAGAAATGCGTGCGAGCAAGCCTGAATTCCTCGTTCGCAATGCCGTGAAAGGCATGCTGCCGAAAGGCGCTCTGGGCCGCCAGATGCTCAGCAAGCTGAAGGTCCACGCCGGCCCGACGCACCCCCACGAAGCGCAAAAGCCGAAAGAACTTAGTCTTTAAAAGGTTTCTGGTTTAAAGTTTACGGTTTCTGATTTGAGCCGTGAACCAGTAACCAGTAACCAATAACTAGAAACCAGAGATTATGGCAGCACCGACTCAATACGCCGCTGTAGGACGCCGCAAGACCTCGACGGCCCGCGTGTACCTTCGCCCCGGCAAAGGCGACATCGTCGTCAACAAACGCCCGCTGGACAACTACTTCCCGCTCGAATGGCGTCGCAAGAGCCTGGTTGACCCCTTCAGTGTGACGGAGACGACGGGACAATTCGACGTGGTGGTCAACGCGAAAGGCGGCGGCCTCACCGGCCAGGCCGAAGCAATCCGCCTGGGCATCTCCCGTGCGCTCGTTGAATTCAATGAAGACTTCCGCAAGCCCCTGCGCGACGCTGGCTACATGACCCGCGACCCACGCATGGTCGAGCGCAAGAAGTATGGCCAGCCAAAGGCGCGTAAGAAATTCCAGTTCTCGAAACGTTAAGTTTCAGGTTTGCAGGTTTATCAGGTTACAGGTTAGACGAAAGCAATCTGTAACCTGAAGCTAAGCGTAGCGAGGCAACCTGATAACCTGCAACCACTTACCCCACATACGGCCTGATGCAAAGCGGGGTGACGGTTGTGGCGTGTTCACGTCGCAACCGTTTCGCTGTGCAGGCGAGGGCAGTAGCGGACCTAACCCAACCAAACACCTACTATGGCAGACACACAGACCCAGGGCCAGCATCGCGCCCAGATTGAAGACCTGCTCAAGGCAGGCACCCACTTTGGTCACCTGACCAGCCGTTGGAACCCGAAGATGAAACCTTACATCTTCATGGAGCGCAACGGCATTCACATCATCGACCTGATGCAGACGCAGGTGCTGCTCGATAAGGCCGCCGACGCAGCCGCCCGCTTCGCCAAGCAGGGCAAGAAGATTATGTTCGTTGGCACCAAGAAACAGGCGAAAGACACCGTCCGCAAGCAGGCCGAGGAGAGCAGTTCGCCCTACGTCGTCGAGCGCTGGCTCGGGGGCACGCTGACCAACTTCCAGACCATCCGCAAGAGCATCCGCCGGATGGAAGACCTGG
>DATGCC010000736.1:0-2096 GCA_035312345.1 Rhodothermales bacterium | reverse complement strand
AAGGGCGCGCTACGTTTCTCGTGCTGGATCGACTCCCCGAGGCTCCTGCGAAACCTGCACCTGAAAAGGCGGGCGTACAGCCGATGCAAGGGTTGCTGGAGGTAAGCGATCCGGCCTATGAGCCCTTGGCAACGCTGCTCCTCCGAGATTGCTACTCCGTTTCCAGCCTCACCGAAGGCCGCGAGCAGGCCCACACGAGTAGCTACCCTGCCCGCTTTTTCGCTCCGACTGGTGAATGGGTCGATGCACGCGGGTTTGAACGGGCAGGCAGCGAGCAGTCCAGTGCCTCACCGGTTGCAGGCCGCATGAAACGACGCGAGCAGCTTGATAAAGCACGAGCACAGTTGGAGGACATCAAGATTCTCCTTGACCAACGACGCGAGACGGCCAGCGACCTGCGAGAAACCCTCGAAGCCCTGCCTCTGGAGACGCACCGCCAGGACTTGGCTACCGCGAAACAAGCTTACACAGAAGCCGACCGGGCACTTACGCGCCTCCAGATTGAAGAGGAAAGCCTGCTGCGCCGGCAGGCGGACATGGAAGAGCGGGTGACCAACCTGGAACAGGAGCACCGCGAGGCCGAAGCCGCCACCGATCCGCTCGAAGTGGCGGTGGAAGAAGCAGACCGCCAGCTTGCGACGCTACAACAGGAACGAGAAGCCGCAGAAGCCACTTTCCTGACAACCGAGTCGGAAAGCCGGGCAGCGCAGGATCGGTTTAGCGAAGCCAACGTGGCGGCCGTGGAAGCCCGTAACCGCTACGACAACCTCCAGCGCGACATTGCCCGTACCCACCAGGATCTCGAAACACGCGCCCGCCGCGCCGAGGAACGACGCGACCATCTCGACACGTTGCAGACCACCATCGATACCGCCCAGCAGCGGCTGGATGCGCTGACAGAGGAACTCGACGAAATCCGTTCGCAGCGGGATGGGCTGGAAGAAGGCGTCTCGCAGGCTAAGAGCGCCTTGCTGCAAATCAAGGTCGATATCGATCAGGTCGAGTTTCGGCTGCGCAAGCTGCGGCAGGCGCGCGAGTCGGCCATCCACGAGGTTAATACGCGGGCGGTGCGGCTGGCAGAAAACGAGACACGCACCGAAGACCTGCTCGCCAGCATCGAAGAAGCCTACAGCCGCAACCTCGCCGAATCGCCTATCGAGATTGAGTCGGACTTCGACGTAAAAGCGGCGCGAGCGGACGTGCAAGACCTCCGGCAGTCGCTCAAAAACCTCGGCAGCATCAACGCGCTGGCGCTCGAAGAGTATGAGGAAGAGAAAGAGCGCTTCGAGTTTATGACCGCGCAGAAAGAAGACCTGGAGCAGGCCGAGGAAACACTGCTAGAAACCATTGATGAGATCAATACCACCGCGGCGGCGCGGTTTAACGAAACGTTCGAGGCGATCCGCATGAGCTTCCGGGGACTCTTTGCCGAACTCTTCGGGCAGGACGCCACCGCCGACCTTGCGCTCGAAGACGAAGACGATCCGCTCGAATCAGCCATCTCGATTATGGCCAAACCGCGTGGCAAACGCCCGGTCAGCATCGCCCAGCTATCGAGCGGTGAGAAGACGCTGACGGCCATCGCGCTGCTCTTCGCGATCTACCTCGTCAAACCCAGCCCCTTCTGCATCCTCGACGAAGTAGATGCGCCACTCGACGACGCCAACATCGACCGCTTCATGCGGCTCATCCGGCGCTTCTCCGAGAACACGCAGTTCATCCTCGTCACGCACAACAAGCGCACGATGGAACTCGCTGACCGACTCTACGGCATCACCATGCAGGAGCAAGGCATCTCGCGCCTCGTCGGCGTCAAGTTCGACGAAGCCCTGGAAATGGCAGGGTGAGGTCGATTTCCGATTTTGGTTCCGGGTTTCTGGTTTTTAGTACCTGGCTCTTTGTTTTTCTATCCTCGATCCTCCATCTTCGGCCATCATCTTTTTCTCCCACACTCCTAATACGGACTGTGCTATTGTTCAAAAGCGTGTGTACATGCCAATTTCGCCTGAAATCGCGGTCGTGTTGCGACAACACGGTCTCGCGCTGTCGTCGTGGCAAGGAGACCATGAAGGCTCACCTGCCAAAACAGACCATTT
>DATGCC010000735.1:0-6227 GCA_035312345.1 Rhodothermales bacterium | reverse complement strand
CAGCGAGTCGCCGCTTTCGATAGTGTAGAACATGAATGACGGCTCGGGCGTGGAGGTCGGCGTAGCGGCGGGCTTGACCTTCAGGTTGTCGTCGTCCACCTTCTCGACGCCTTTGATGTTGCCTGCCAGCAACACTGCTTTTTGCTTCGCCGCCTGCGACTCGACGGTGCCCGACAGCGATACAGTGCCATCGTCATACGTCACATTCAGGTTCTCGACCTGATTGCCGAGTGCCGTGCGGATGTTGCTCTGGATCTCTTCCGCCTCTTTGCCCTTATCGACACTTTTGCCGATGCCTTTCAGAAAATCAAAAATTCCCATAATGTGGTTCTCCTATTGGTTGTTGAAGGAAAGTCGTGAGGGAGGCAGCCAGATGACCCAGGAACAAGTCACCTTTCGGCTACAGATGTGGCATGCCACGTCCCATCAACCTAAGAAAAAGAAGTGTTGCTCGCACCGGGCTGGACATTTCTTGTAAGCTTCGTCACGGTTCAGCGGACCAATCAGCTTTCAGTCGCCCTACCATACCTGTATCTTGCAGCAGGGCAAAGGGCTATCGAATGGATAGCTGCCCTGCTCGCATCAACCATCTCAGACCAAACAAGAGGAACGATCTATGTCTATCGCAAAAGTAATCGAAGTTCTGGCCGAGGGCGATTCTATCGAAGGCGCTGTCGAGTCGGGCGTGTCAGAAGCCGCACGGACGGTGAAGAACATCCGTAGCGTGTATGTCAAAGAGACGCAGGCCATCGTGCGGGATAACAGTGTCGCCAAGTACCGCGTCAACCTGAACATCACGTTCGTCGTAGGCGATGAAGTACCAAGCTAGCGCCCCCAATCCTTCATGGATATGCGAAGCGGCGAGGTCCACATCAGGCCTCGCCGCTTCTTTTTTTATGCGGTTCTGCCGTGTGTTTTACCGCAACGCTTTCTGGTAAGCGCCCGCATCTTCGACCAGCGCGATAGCCTGACGGAATTGCGGGTCGTGGGCCAGTGAAGATTGGATCTGTTCGCGTTCGCTGGCAAAACGTGCCATGATCTCGGCACGCAGCAGGTTTTTCAGCCGGTCGGCGTGGCGGTCGAAGTCCTGGTTCTTTTCCTTGACGATGGCTGCCTGTAGCGCGGCGACTTCGTCGGTGGCGCTAGTATATCCCGTCGCCGTCAGATCATCGCCCACCTCGGTGATGGCGCGCTCGGCGCTGGTGCGGTAGGAGAAGTCTTGCGAGCCCAGCCAGGCCCGAAAATCTTTGTAGATAGCGTCCATGTCGAGGTCGGCGGGCAGGGCTGTGTGCGAGGCGGCGTAGTGGTTGGCGAAGAAGAAGAAAGCAGCACGGCGGCGCAGGGCTTCTTCGAGTTCGCTGTCGTCGCCAAGGGTGACTTCCACATCCGGTTCGATGCCACGCCCATCCTTCACGGTGCGCCCGGCAGCCGTTTGGTAGGTGGTGCGCAGCGAGTCAGGTATCTGCTCAAAGTCGCCATCGTGGCGGCTGTAGTCGATGGCCTGGATGGAGCGCCCGCTGGGCGTGTAGTACTTCGCCGTGGTGATCTTAAGCGAGGTGTTATAGGGGAGCGGCTTGACGATCTGCACCAGCCCTTTCCCGTAGCTCAGCACGCCAATGATGAGGCCCCGATCCAGATCCTGAATAGCTCCGGCAACGATTTCGCTGGCCGAGGCGCTGATGTCATTCATCAGCACGGCCACGGGTACATCTGGCAGCATCGGTGCGGTAGAGCTGCGGTAGGTCCGCTCCGTCTGTGGCGAGCGGCCCCGTGTGGAGACAATCACCGAGCCTTGCGGCACGAAGAGTTGCGCGATCTCGACCGCATCGTCCAACAGCCCACCGGGGTTGTCGCGCAGATCCAGGATGACGCCTTTGAGTGGTGTGGCCTGCTGCATTGCTACGAGGCTGCGCTTGACTTCCTGTGCGGCACCCTGCCCGAAACGCTCCAGCTTCACGTAGGCAATGCCCGACGCCGTGTCGCCGCGGGCGAAGTCGCTGTAGGTGACGTTTTTGAGGCGCACCTCCTCGCGGGTGAGCATGAAGAGGAGCGGCTCCGGCTCGCCCTCGCGCTCAATGGTAAACTCGACCGCCGTGCCCGGCTCGCCGCGCATCAGGTTGCGCAGGTCGGCCATCGAAAGATCTTCCGTCGATTTGCCGCCGATGTGGGTGATGATGTCGCCTGCCCGGACGCCCTGCTTGTACCCGCTTGCATTCTCCACCGGCGAAGTCACGGTCACGCGCCCGTTGCGGATCTGTACGTTGAGACCCACACCGCCGTAGCGCCCCCGCGTGATGATGTCGATGTCTGCGTTGTCGGCCTCGTCGAAGAAGACGGTGTAGGGATCGAGGTCTTCGAGCATCGCCTCCAGCCCGTTGCGCATCATGCGTTCAGGATCGAGCGGATCGACGTAGTCGGTGACCAACTCTTCGTAGACCGAGCCGAAGATCTCAAAATTCTTGCGTAGCGCGAAGAAATCGTCGTCGCGGGGCATCCAGGTCCCCGCAAAGAAACCGACACCCAGCGTGAGCACGAGCAGAACAACCGGGAAGAAACGCTTGTTTTTCATGGGAATCGAGGTAAGCAGTACGGCGAGGAAATAGTGGGACCGCTAACGGGTCAGCAGGTTTCGGTGGGCGAGGTGCATTGGAGAGTGGATGGTGGAGGGTTGATAGTGGATAGAAAAAGAGCAATGCGTTATCCACCATCCACTCTCCACTATCAACCAGGTAAGGGCGGCTCAGTAGGCATATCTGGATTGTCCCCCCAGGCTTTTTTAAGCATCCGCTGTCGCTTGCGTTCGGACCAGACGGCGACGAAGATGGAGCCTTCGTAGAGCAGCATCAACGGGGTGGCGACGAGGATCTGCGAGATAGGATCGGGCGGGGTGAAGAGCGCGCCCAGGATGAGCACCACCAGCAACGCATACTTGCGGGATTTGCGCAGCCGCTCGGGCGTGGCGATGCCGAGTTGCGCCAGGAAATAGACCACCACCGGTAGCTCGAAGAGCAGGCCTGTCCCAAAGGACCACCACGTCACCATGCTGAAATAGCGCGAGATGTCGAATTCGTTGACGATCAGGTCCGAGATCACAAATGTGGAGAAGAAGTGCAGCGCAAACGGCGTGATGATACAGTAGCCAAAGGCGATGCCGAGCATGAAGAAAAACACGGCACCAACCGCCGCAAACCGCAGGCTGGCCCGCTCGTGGGGGTACAGCCCCGGCTTGATGAACCGCCACAGGAAGTAGACGAACATTGGCACGCCCATGACGATGCCCACCGCTATAATCACCCCAATGAACGCGAAGAACTGCCCCGTCGGGTTGCGGCTCTGCAACACCAGTGTTTCGGCATCGATGCCGAGCAGGCGGTACATGAAAAAATCCCCTTCGACCGGACCCATCAGCACTTCTTGCACGATCCAGTCGGCATAGAAAGAGGCAATGATCGTTGTAACCAAGAGCGCGATAAAGCCTTTGATGAGGCTCCAGCGCAGTTCTTCGAGGTGGTCCAGGAAGCCCATTTCCCTGCCCAGCTTGGAAAGGCTTTCCGGCATGCCATCGCCTTGTGCGGCGTTGAGCCGCTTGCTGGCCTTGAATAACCGACGACCCAGTTTGAGCTTCATGGGGAAAGAGTGCGGTTGAGAGAAAGGAAGAGCAGGCTATTTATGCGGGCCCAGCATGCATCAGGCCGAGTCTGACCCGGCGCGGCTGCTATCTCGGAGGTTCAGGTCGAGCAGCGAGTCGATCCAGAGGCCATCGGCTTCAAGGCGGGTGCGTCCGCCACTCCATGTAAAGTTGAACAGCGTAATCAAGCCTGCCACCGTGAAGCCGTCGCTACGTAGGAGCGAGATGGCTTTGGCGGCGCTGCGTCCGCTGTTGAGAATGTCGTCGAGCAAAACAATCGGTTCGCTGGGGTCGAGCGGGCCTTCGATGAGTCGACGGCGGCCGTGCGGCTTGCGCGTCTCGCGGATGAAGCCGCCTTTGAAGGCAGGCTCCCCCTCGGATGCCAGCACCGAGCACACCATCGAATAGGAGCCATAGCCATACCCGGCCACCTGATACACCTCTTTGCTGCGGAGCCGCTCGGAGAGCACCAGCCCGACCTCACGAAACATCTCGCCGTCGAGCATGGGCATGCGGGTGTCGAGCAGCCAGCCGATGGGTTGTCCACGCGGATCGGTGATGTACTCCTGGTCCCGGCGCACCAGCGACTGCTCATAGAGCCGACGACCCAGATCTACCAGATCGGCGTAGGAAGACGTATTTTGCAAACTGCTGGACATAAAACCGCTTGATTCATCATGCCAGGGTGTGCTACCTCACACACCCGTGCCCGGCAACCACGTTCGTCTTACCCGGCGAAGAAAAGGCAGTTCTCCCCAATCATTTTTTAATCGAAGATAGCGCTACGCGATAACAAAGTCGTACAGCGGAAAACGCTCGCACAAGGCATGTACTTCGTTTTTCACCGCTTGTTGCACCTGCTCGTCGCCAAGGTTGCTTAGCACACGGTCCATAAGTGCTACGACCTGCTTGAACTCATCGGGGCCGAAGCCACGCGTAGTCAGGGCCGGAGTGCCGACGCGGATGCCGCTGGTTACAAACGGACTCTTATCATCGAACGGAACCATATTTTTGTTAACCGTGATCTCGGCCTGCTCCAACGCTTCCTCGGCCTGTTTGCCCGTAAGGTTCTTGTTGCGCAGGTCAATAAGCGCGAGGTGGTTATCCGTCCCACTGGAGACGACGTTGTAGCCCCGGTCAAGGAACGCTTGCGTCATTGCCTGCGCGTTGTCGATCACCTGCTGGGCGTAGGTCTTGAACGACGGCTTGAGGGCTTCGCCAAATGACACTGCCTTTGCCGCGATGACGTGCATAAGCGGGCCGCCCTGTGTGCCGGGGAAGACGGCAGAGTCGAGCAATTCGCTGAGCATCTTTACCCGCCCGCTTTTGGGAGCTACCTTGCCGAGCGTGTTCTCGACATCGTTGCCGACGAGGATCATGCCGCCACGGGGGCCGCGCAGGGTTTTGTGTGTCGTTGTCGTCACCACATGGGCGTGCGGCAGCGGGTCGTTCAGCAGGTCGGCAGCGATGAGGCCCGCCGTGTGCGCCATGTCCATCCACAGAAACGCACCCACCTCGTCGGCGATGCTGCGGAAGGCTTCATAGTCGAAGTCGCGGGGATAGGCGCTGGCTCCGATAGAGATCATCTTTGGGCGCAGGGCAAGGGCCTTGTCGCGCACCTTGTCCATGTCGATGCGGCCTGCCATCGGCCCCTCTTTCTCGACGCCATAGTACTCGGCGTTGTAGAGGATGCCGGAGAAGTTGACCGGGCTGCCGTGCGTCAGGTGCCCACCGTGCGCGAGATCGAGGCCCAGGAAGGTGTCGCCGGGTTGTAACAGTGTCAGATAAACGGCGGCGTTGGCCTGTGCGCCTGAGTGTGGCTGGACGTTCACCCAGTCGGCATCAAACAATGTCTTGGCCCGGTCTCGCGCCAGATCCTCGGCAATATCGACGAACTGGCAGCCGCCGTAGTAGCGCTTGCCGGGCAGGCCCTCGGCGTATTTGTTCGTGAGCGGCGTGCCCATGGCTTCGAGCACGGCGCGGGAGACGAAGTTCTCGGAGGCAATTAGTTCGAGTCCGTCGTTCTGGCGTTCCACTTCGCGCTGGATCGCGTCGAAAATTTCGGGGTCGTGTGTTTGGAGTTCAGACATGAATGCGTGTGGCGTGCGGATTTCGGAGTGCGGACTTGGATGATGATTGGAAAATAGAAAACGGGAATTGGAAAATGGTGAATTGGTTGAACAACAGACACTATTTTCTATTTCCTAATTCCCCTCAAGCACTTCAGGCTGATGCAATTCCAGGAAGAAGCCTGCGATGCCAAGGAAGCGCCACTCGTTCTCGTCAGCTTCGTCGCCGTCGAAGTCGATGGTATAGGTGCTGAAGAGAAGGTAGTTGTTGCGGTCGGTGATGCGATCCACGAAAGCCCCGGCCAGCGCGCCGCCCGCTTCGGAGAGGAAGTTGCCTACATCCGAGTCTTCTACTTCCTGTTGTAGCAGCCGCTCGGACTGTGCACCGACGAATGTTTTGAAATCTGCCATATCCGGATTGAACCAGATCAGCGCAAGGACGAGAATCATCAGAGCAACGAGGCCGGTACGCATGGTTTGGGTGGATGGTTGAAAATCCGTAGTGAATGATGATTTGATGATGGGTGGTG
>DATGCC010000734.1:0-5641 GCA_035312345.1 Rhodothermales bacterium | reverse complement strand
ACCATAAAGACGAGCGAGAAGGCAAACTGCGAGGCCACCAGCACCTTGCGTAACCGCAGGCCACCACTTTGGCTCCCCGCGCCGCCTTGCAGGACGTGGACAGGGGCAAACCGCGACAGGTACACCGCCGGATAGAGCCCTGCCACGATGCCGACGACGACGCTGAACACCAGCAGCACGACGTAGAGAGAGGCGCCACCCCAGTTGAGGGCAATCTGCGTCTGCGACATCTGGACAAACCAGAGGCTGTTGAATACCGGTACGAGGACAAACAGCAAGCCACAGGCCACGACCAGCGCCAGCAGCGCCACCACCACTGCTTCGCTCACAAACTGCCGCATGATCTGCCCCCGGTGTGCCCCCACGACTTTGCGAATGCCTACCTCACGCGCCCGCGACAGGGACCGTGCTACCGACATGCCAACGTAGTTGAAACACGCCGTCAGCATGATGATGAGGGCCAGCCCGGCGAGGAAATACGCCACCAGCCCCGGCAGAATGAATCCGATCTCGTTGTTGCGAGCCTCGCCGAGGTTAATGTCCGGGAGGGCTTGCAAGTCAAAGCGATAATAAGCTTGCTCGCGAGCAGGATACTGCTGCTTGACGATCGCGGGGAGCCCGGCCGCCAGGGTTGCAGCGGCCTGCTGATCTTCCAGCAACACGTAGGTATAGTACCGATAGAAGACATGCCAGTCTGCCAGCACCTCGCGCTCGTCTTCCCAATTTTGGAGGCTCGAAAACGAAGCCAGCGCTTCAAACTTCAGGTGCGATTTTCCAGGAAACGGGTCGAGCACGCCAGTGACCACAAAGTCGCCGCCCTGGTCGAAGGTCAGGATCTGCCCGATGGGATTCTGGGTCCCGAAGAACCTTTCTGCCATCTTGCGGGAGAGGACGATGGTGTTTGGCTTGGCGAGCACCTGCCCTGGGTGGCCCGCTGCCAGCGGAAAGCTGAACACCTCGAAGAACGATGCGTCGGCGAAGAAGCCCTGCACGGGCAGGGTCTTGCCCTCATGCGTCGCCAGCGTCTGGAGAGGACGCAGCCGAACCGCTGCTTCTACGCCGGGCATGTCGCGCTCCAGCACCCCGGCCAGCGGTGCTGGCGTCGCGCTCACAGCAATCACGTTGGAGTCGGGATCGACGGCATCCGCCACGACCCGGTACACCCGGTCGGCCTGCTCGTGGAAGCTATCGTAGCTCTTCTGGTCTCGGATGAACAGAATAATCAGCAGGCACACCGCCATGCTCGCCGCCAGACCCAAAATGTTGATCCCCGAAAAGCTTTTGTGCTTCAACAGGGTACGAACCGCGATTTTCAGGTAGTTGCGAATCATGAGGGTGTTCCAGGCGAGGGTATAGAGGAAAAAGGGCGGGATTGACGAGAAAACCTGATGCCAGTAGAGCCACTGAGCCTGCCAGCGACCGTAGTGTGCGCAGTGATCGTGAAATGCTTCCTCCAGGTCGCCGAGCACGGCCTCGTGGTGGTCATGCATAAACCAGGAGAGCAGCTTCTCAGCCAGCCACGGGGGATCTTTTTTGTCCATATCACTACGGGGAAGCTTTTCAGCCAAATAACAGGTCGCGATGCTCGGCACAACGCATTTCTACGCATGAGCTAGCAGGGCGCGAGAATATTTGTTTTACGATATAGAACAAAATGGTTGCAGTAGGCTCCTGCGAGCCTTCATTCAAGAAGAGCCAGACGGTTTGTCCGTTCAACGCTGAACTTCGATACGCGCAATTTTCGGGGCCACGGCGGGCGAGTTGCCATAGGCCACCCAGGCTGCTTCCCGATGGGGATCTAGTTCCATATGCCGTATCAGTGCCGAGCGGGTTGGTAGCGGATGCACCACGAAATGCTCCGTCTCGGGGAAGAACCGCAGTACCGCATCGGCTCCGCCTGTAGCCACCCAGACGACGCCGGTTCTGGGATCCACGCGCACGATGTAGGGAAGGGCATCCTGGATGGGCAGGTCGTACTCGGTGAACTGCTCCGTTGTCGGGTCGAAGCGGGCCAGCTTGCCTGCCGCGTATTCAGGAATCCAGACGGTGCCGTCGGGCGCGATGTCGAGGCGGCGCGGGCCGCTGGTGGATGTAGGCAGATCGTACAGCGTGAAGGTTTCCGTTGCCGGATCGAAGCGGATGAGGCGGTTGCCGACAAGCTGGGTGGCCCAGATGATGCCGTCGGGCGCGATACGCATGCCATACGGAATGGTAGTGCCACCGTCGGGCATAGCAGCATTTGGCAGGGGGAACGTCTCCACCTCACCCGTCGCCGGATCGAGCACCCCGATGAGTTCGGGCTCCTTCGTAAAATGTCCATTGAACCAGATCTTGCCCTCCTCATCGCGGATGATGCTGTGGGGATACATGCCGATGTTGAAGAACTCCGTTTCCTGCGTTTGAGGGTCGTAGCTGGCGATTTGCCGGGGCGTTCCCAGCAGGACCCACCAGCGCCCTGCCTCATCAATCGTCAGCGCACGGGCACCGCCGAAGCCTTGTGCATGCGTTTCAAAAGCGCCTGTTTCAGGATCCAGCGTATACATCTGCGCCGTCATCATGCCAGTGATGATGAGGTCCCCGTTGGCATTGGGCATCAGGTCGTGCGGGAGGTCGCTCGCGTTGGGCACCGTGTACTCGGTGATGACGACAGATTCCTCAGGGGCGGCAGGCGATGGAAGGTCGAAGGTGGGCAGGGCGTCGCCCGGCTCGCCCAGGTGTGTGGTCAGCCAAGTAGCCGTTTCGGTCGCATCCCGGCTGGGCGATATGACGGGGAAGTTGGTCTTGCCGCCTGCAAACGAGAGCATGAACTCGGACTTTGTGGTCCAGTCCTCTTTGCTTCGTAGTAGCGGCCCGGCTACGCCGCGTACCCGGTTGAACTGGTGACATCCAGTGCAATCCAGAATGAAGCGTTGTTTCTCCTCGCCATCGGGCAACAGGGCCAGGTAGTGTGCGCTGGGCACCTGATCGAAGATGTTGGTTTTGTGCTGTAGCGCGAAGTCGAGCGCGCCCGCACTGTGGGTATCTTGGGATACCCATGCAGCCGGTTCAAATCCCAGCCCATGAGCATGCACTTGATAGGTTGTGTCGTGGGGCAGCGGCAACTGATAGCGGCCCTCTGCATCCGTCCGCACTGAAACCTCGATTCCTTGCTCAGGCTGATGGGCCGTCACGAAGATGCCGGGTAGCGGTGCGCCCCTTGCATCGGTCACCGTGCCCTGAATGGTGTTTGCGGATGGGGTAGGGGAGGAGGTTGTAGCAAGCATGCTGCCTGCGCAGCCGAGCACCAGCAGCAGGCCGAGTCCTAGCCATTTCATGAACAGGAGAGGGTTTGGTGGGACGATATCTGTGCCGCATCCTGTCGCTCTACGACGCACCTTGCTAAAATGTTAGCCGCTAATTAATACCCTGCGATGCTCCTGTTCATCACAACGATCTGGCACAGTGGAGGCTCGGATTCGGGCACGATTTTCGGGGTGTGCATGAGCAAGCTTTTCATTTGTCAAGTTCAATCGAAATAAGTGGATAGCCGTTGTTTGTGTGCGGAACCCCGTCGTTCTTACCGCATATGTCCGAGGCGCGATGGTAGGCAGGCTGCCGTCGGTCATTTGTTGCTTCCCTTTTCTGGATTGCTATGCCTTCTTTCTCTGCCTTCCTTGCCCTCGCGATGTTGCTCCTGATGGGCACCTGTGCCTCTACCGAAGACGTACAGTCCATCAACGAGCAACCCGGCTACCTCGTGGAGGCCGCCACACGCTACGGCGATGCCGCCTTCATCGATACCTATGAAAATGAAGCAGGCACCTACGTACTCGTAGCACATCATCTGAAGCCGACGACCGAGCAGCCGCTGCCCATGGTCAGCTTCTTTATCTATGACCTGGAAGCCGACAGCGTGGTTTTCTCCGAGACGAATATAAAGGGAGAGGTTGCCTGGCACGATAATCGGTATGTAAAGGTGGACGTGACGCCCAGCGTCGTCCCCGAGCCGGGTAATAACGAAGCGCTGCCGCCTGTCTATTTCGTGGATGCCTATACCGGCATTCGTGTTACTGAGTTAGAATGAAAGGGAGGAAGACAAGTGGATGGTGAATGGTAGATAGTGGATGGTCAAAAAAGGGGCTGTGCAGTCTATCCACTATTCACCATCCACTATCCACCAAAACCACCCTCTCCTCCAAATCCTCCTGCAAAATATCCCGCATGAAACAATTATTGACAGGCGCGCTGATGGTCACATTGCTGCTGCTGGTTGCTTTTTTGCTCTCGCCGCCGCAGGAAACCGTTCCCGGCCATACACCTAAGCTACACCCAAACACACCAGAGGGCATCAAGCAGGCCGAGATTGAGCGCAAGCTGAAGCGGCGGGCGAAGGGCTATGCCAAACCCAACCGGCCTGATGCGTTTTTGCGGTACCACCAGTTGATCCGCGCCTCGCGGTCAGACACGACGCGCACGTACCGGTTCAACTACCGCATCCAGGCATTGCAGGCGGCTCGGTTTGCTTCCAAAGCAGCAGGTCCTCAGCTTGACTGGCAGGAGCGCGGCCCGGCCAACGTGGCAGGGCGCACGCGGGCGCTGGTCGTGGATCTGGATGATACGTCCCAGAACACCTGGTACGCGGGTGCCGTCGGTGGTGGCATCTGGGCAACAAGCGATGCCGGGCAGTCGTGGCAGAACCTGACGCCGAATCTACCCAACCTTTCTGTTTCCGCGCTCGCACAGGCTGCCTCGAACACCAATGTCTTTTATGCCGGTACCGGGGAGGGCTACGGCAACGCGGATGCTATCGACGGCGACGGCATCTGGAAATCGACCGACCAGGGCGCGACCTGGACCCAGCTTACCTTCACCGCCAACAACGCAGACTTCAACGCGGTCAACCGCCTCGTCATTGATCCGAGCGATGCGCAGATAGTGGTGGCGGCCACCAACGAAGGATTGTATCGCACCGCCGACGGAGGCGTGACCTGGACGCAGGTGCTGGCGCGTCCGATGGGGAATGTGGATGGACGCATGCAGCAGGTGGCGGCCAACCCCGACGATTTCAACATCCTCTATGCCGCCTCTAATGGGCACGGTGTCTTCCAATCGACGGATGCCGGGCTGACGTGGACGCTGGGTTTTGAAGTGCCGCAGGGGGCCCGCATCGAACTGGCGATTGCACCCTCCGACCCCGACCGGGTGTACCTGTCGGTGTTCAACGGGCGTAATTCCGATATGTACTTTACGACGGATGGAGGCGCGACGTGGGACCTGCTGCCAGAGCGGTTCAGGAGCGAGCCGAACTATCTCTCCGGGCAGGGCTGGTACGACAATGCCATCGCCGTACATCCGTTCGATAGAAACACGATTTTCGTGGGCGGCGTCGATGTGTGGCATGTAGATGCAGGCGTCGATTTGCCGGGTGGCTGGCGGCGCACCACCACGCAGATGACCAACTGGTTTCCGGGGCTGGATAAACCTGAGGGCGGTGTCTATCCCTACGTCCATGCGGATCATCATGTGTTGCTGCCGGTGCCGCTCAACGAAAATCAGGGCACCTTTCGCCTGCTCAACACGAATGACGGCGGCGTCGCTTACTCGGATGACGGTGGTGCGACGTGGCAGCAGACGAGCAACGGCTATAACACGTCGCAATTCT
>DATGCC010000733.1:0-2819 GCA_035312345.1 Rhodothermales bacterium | reverse complement strand
ACACCCGCGACCCGGACAAGCCCTTCGCGCTCCTCGTCCAGTACAAAGCCCCGCATGTGCCACGCATGCCCCCCATCCGCCACCTGGAACGGTACCTCAACGATACGATCCCCGAACCGGCGACCTTTTTCGACGACTTCGAGACGCGGTCGCACTACGCCACCGATGTCAATTTCCACATCAAGGATTTCCGCCCCATCCCCGCCTACGGCACCTACGATCCGCAAGAGTACAATATCTATTTTGCCCGGATGACGGATGAGCAGTTGCAGGCCTACCACGCCATCGTCGATCCGCAGAACCAGGCTTTTCTGGATCGAGAGGCACAGATGGATTCAACGGAGCTAAAGAAGTATGCCTACCAGCGGTTCATCAAAGACTACATCCGCATCGTCGATACCGTCGATGAAAACGTGGGGCGCATCCTCGACTACCTGGACGAAAATGACGCGCTCCGGGAAAACACGCTCGTCATTTACACCTCGGACCAGAGCTATTTCACCGGCGAACACGGCTATGCGGAGAAGCGGCTGATGTACGAGGAAGCCATGAAAATGCCGCTGCTGATGCGCTGGCCCGCCCGCATCCAGCCCGGCACCCGCGTCGAGCGGTTGGTCCAGAACATCGACTATGCACCCACCTTCCTTGACATTGCTGGCGTACCCATTCCCGCTAAAATGCAGGGCCGGTCGATGGCAACCCTGCTTGACGAGAATGCCACCGACTGGCGCGAGGCGGTTTACTATCACTACTACGACCACGGGCGGCACCAGGTGGGACGGCACGAAGGCGTTCGCAACGACCGCTACAAGCTCATCTGGTTCTATACGGACGACGTGTGGGAATTCTATGATCTGCAGGCCGATCCGCTTGAAGTCAACAACGTCTACGGCAACCCGGACTACGCCGAAGAAATCGACCAGATGAAAGAAGAACTCATCGCCCTGCGCGAACAGTATAGCGTGCCGGAATGGGTCTTCGAGCCACCCTACGTTTCCCTGCAAGGCATCCGCGCCACCGAACGGCCTGACGCCGGGGAATGACGAAGGGCGAGTTAAAAAGCTCGCCCCATGCTCGTCCGTACATCTGGCCAACTTCGCCCTTCGAAAATCGCAAATCGACTTTTCTTCCCCCCTTCCCTCTTTGCCCTTCCCTCTTCCCTATTCTTCAACATCACGCTGGATGTAGCTCGAATAGTCCGGCTGCTTGGGTTTGTAGGTTTCCAACATCAGCGGCGAGGTGATGACAAAATCTGCTGTGGCACGGTTACAGGCAATCGGGATGTTCCACACGACGGCAATGCGTAGGAGGGCCTTTACGTCGGGGTCGTGCGGTTGTTGTTCGAGCGGGTCCCAGAAGAAGATGAGCGTATCGATCTCGCCCTGGGCGATGAGCGCGCCGAGTTGCTGGTCGCCGCCGAGCGGACCACTCAAAAGCCGTTCGATATCGACATTGATCGCCTCTTCGATCAGGCGGCCCGTCGTGCCGGTAGCATAGAGTTTGTGGCGGCTCAAAATAGCCCGGTTGTGCCGAATCCAGTCGAGCAGATCCGGCTTTTTCTTGTCATGCGCTACCAGGGCAATGCGTTTGCGCGTGTCCATCTTTGTACCTGACCGTTTATGATTGCTGATGAGCAGGCAAACGCCTTCCTCCCTACGCATGGGGAGCCCAGGCTTTATCGCCCTCCGCGTAGGGCACGCATGGATCGAAGCGCCCTGGCGTCTCATTATAGCGCATCGCCTGGGTATAACCGATTTCAGAGGTGAAGTAGCCGAGCAGGGTGAGTTCCTTCATCATGCGGAAGTAGTGGGCCGGGGAATCCGCCGTAATCGCCGGAGCGGCGCTGGCATCGGCACCCGTCGTATTTTCTTGCCGCTGATCCGGCAGAAACGCATCGGCCTGCGCAGAATCGGCAGCAACGGTGGTATCGGCTGGCATAGCGGTCGTGTCCGCCGGGGTGGCTACCTCTGCCTGGCGGCGTACCTCCGCGCGGGCTGCCATGTAGTCCATCTGCTCCTGGTCGAGTTGCTCCAGCAGGGCGAGGCGCTGCTCGGGCGTAGCTTCCATGAACGAGGTGCCATGCATCTGCTGGCACGCTTCGTTGAGTTGATCCATGCCGTTGCGAAACGCCTGTTGCTCGTCTGCCTCATAGGTATCCGTCACCATGACCGCCATGAACGCGCCAACCCCGGCAGCCTTAGCCCCCGGCGTTTCTGTTTCTGGCAGAATGGTCTCGGCAATTTCGTCGAGATAGGCGATTTCTTCATCGGAAAACAGGGTAGGCGTAGCGTCAGCTTCTCCCGATCCTTCGTTTTTTTCGTCCCGGCAGCCGGTCAGCAAGGCACTGCCGCCGACGAGTGCGATGCCGCCAAGCATCGCCGTCACGCGCTGAATCGCTTCGCGGCGGTTGAGGAGGCGTTCTTGTTCTGTCTGAAAAGGCATGGTCATATCGTCGTCGGCTAGAGGTTGCGGCGTTTGAGTTCGTTCACGGCATAGTCTGCGGCACGGGCGGTGAGCGCCATGTACGTCAAGGACGGATTCTGACAGGCGGCCGAGGCCATGCACGCGCCGTCGGTGACGAAAACGTTGGGCGCGTCCCACACCTGGTTCCACTCGTTGAGCACCGAGGTTTTTGGATCACGCCCCATCCGTGCGGTGCCCATCTCGTGGATGCCCATGCCGGGGTAGTATTCGTTGTCGTACGTGTTCACATTCTTGACGCCGGTTGCTTCGAGCATCTCGGCCATGTCATTCATCATATCTACGCGCATCAGCCGCTCGTTTTCGCCTGTGGCGCAGTCGAAGGCGAGCACCGGGAG
>DATGCC010000732.1:0-14842 GCA_035312345.1 Rhodothermales bacterium | reverse complement strand
AAATGGTCTGTTTTGGCAGGTGAGCCTTCATGGTCTCCTTGCCACGACGACAGCGCGAGACCGTGTTGTCGCAACACGACCGCGATTTCAGGCGAAATTGGCATGTACACACGCTTTTGAACAATAGCACAGTCCGTTTTAATACGTCAGCGTTTGTTGCGGGGGCTTTGCAGGGCCAGGTACCGGGCACGTCGTTGCTGCCCTCTGCCCTGCTGCGCTGCGCTTTTCTGCTTCCAGCCATCTATGCCCTGTAGCATCTCAGCCAGGGCGCGTACCGTCGTTTTGTCAAATACACTAAGGGCAGGCAACGCCACCCCGAAGGTCTGCTGCAACCGGGAAACCAGCGCTATCGCCTGGAGGGAGGTGCCCCCTACCTCAAAAAAGCGATCATCGAGGCCCACCTGTTCAATCCCCAACACCTCCTGCCATAGCTCTGCAATGGTGCGTTCGAGCGTGCTGGTAGGCGCGACAAAAGCGCCCGCCCCTTCGGGCCGACGCTGCCGTTTGTGTTGTTCTATGGAGGCATGGATAGCTGCCGCTTCGTTCCACTCCGTCGCTATGCGCTGTACCTGCACATGCATGAGCCGACCACGCATTTCAGCACGGGCAGTAGAGTGCGCCAGGGTTTCTTCAGGGTGCCGGGCAGGCGGCACCCGGGATGTCTCTGCCGCCTTGGTATCGAAGGTGAGTTGGGCCACCCGGCTGGCAGGAAAGACAAAGCGTCGGCCCGGCGCTGAGGTAGCTGGACGGTTCGTGTCAGTTTCTCTGGGCATAGGCACTCCATACGCTCTGCCTATCGATTCCAAAAAAAGGCGGGCGGGCTGGTTCTTGGAGGTGGGATAGAAAGGCACTTCTATCCGTCCGATTCCGCGGGCCAGGGCCAGGGCTCCCAGGCGCGCCATCATCTGATGTTCAACACCCCGACCCAGCGCCCGGCAACTCAGCAAGAAGGTGTCTATGTGCAGCCCCTCTGCCCTTTCCTGAAAAAAGAGAACCCCTACCAGTCCATAATCACCAAATCGGTCGCTCACCTCCACGGCCAGTCCTTCCCAGGAGGCCTCCTGCAAAAGCTGATGCACCTCGGCCTGGGTACGGCGGATGGTGGTGGTGTTGAACTGGTTGGTGCGCTGCGTAAGCTGTGCTATGCGGGCTTCATGCTGCGCCGTTGCCTCGGTGATGCGTACTACCAGACCGAGGCCCTCCATGAAGGAAGCAAATGTCATGGCATGCTGCCGAGACGCTTCTCGCTGTCGGTCCTCCAGATACAAACGCGTTCGCTGACGATCGGTATCAGTCACCTCCAGATGATCGAAGGCCCAGACATGGTCGAGAAACCGGGGGATGGCCGCCGCCTCAGCAGGCAGATGCAGGGTGAGCACCTCCGGGCAGTGAGCTAGCATCTCGGCACACGCAACAGGATCATCGTCGATGAAGATGAAGCTATCCAGGCCCAAACGCAGTTCTTCGGCCAGCGCCTGTATATTCTCCGGCTTGGGCTGCCAGTTAATCCGCCAGGCCGCTACCTGATCACGCCGGAGGATCATCTGCGGGTGGTGTTCAAAAACCGCCCAGACATCCTCTTCGTTGTTTTTGCTGCACAGGCAGAGCAGCATCCCCTGGTCATGCTGAGCCGCCATGAACGCCTGGAGGTGCTGGCGAGAGCGGTCCACGACCACCCCTTGTGCTCCATCCTCACCACAGATGCCGCTCCATAACGTCTGGTCGCAATCCAGCACAATCACTTTGTAAGGAGACCGCCAGCACGCATGATACCTTCGTGCAATCAGCGTCGCCAGGGTTGTGTAGAAAAGCGGGGTGTAGGGGATATGTCCCTGTTGGTCAGCCTGGGAATCGTTGTAGTCCGCTACCGGATAGTATCTGCGCACGTCTGTTGGAACGATCACATGAACGCGGGGCAACGCCTTCAATTTTTCCACCAACCGTCGTTCCATCTGGAGGTGGAGTGATCGCGCTACGGGGTCGCGATGGACCCAAGGCGAAGCCGGACACAGGCAGACGAGGTAGGGCACGGGCGTGTGCTGCTGGGCGGTGTGTACAGCCTCTACCAGATCATCTACGTGCTGCACCCAGGCGGCAGTGGCTCCGCTGGGGCTGCTGGAGGATGCTACAGGAGCGCTCATTGCAGGCTGCTGCCGTGCATAAACCATATGCAAACCGGTGCCTTGCAGCAGGGTCTCCTCGGCTACCTCGGTCACAAAACCATGGGCCGCCAGCAGGGCTACGACCGCCTCCAGCGCGTCTCCCTCGGGGTCGTGCACTTCCATAACAACCTGCCTGATGCGCTCCCAGTGGGCCGCTTCGATCCCCCTCAAAATAGCCAGTTCGCTCTTCTCCGCATCGATTTTGAGGAGGTCGATCACTTCGATGCTCTGTTCACGAATCACGCTTGAGAGCGTCTTCAGGGGTCCATAGAAGGTCTCCTGCGCAAACCGATCTGCCGTCCAGGTGGCTACGAGGTTTTCTACCAGTGCCGGATCTGATGAATACTGCTGATGCAGCATGTTTTGAATGGCAGCATGCAAGGCCTGCTGGTTCTCTCGGACATCCGCATGGTAGCCAGAAAAGACGGACGAGCGCGGGTAGTAAGTAAACGGAGCCTCCCCATTTCGATCAGCAAGACCGCAGTTAAAGACCTGCACGTTGGAGCCGTAGCGCCGGACGTTAGCACGGAGGGCATCGAAAGCCGGCGGGGACGGCTCAAAGGCGTAGACCTGGGCCTCCTGGCAAACGTGCTGGACAAAGAGGGTAAACAGACCGATGTTGGCTCCTACATCCACCACACAAGCTTTGTCTCGCAGGGTAATGCCGTGTTTGAGATAGCGTTGCTCGCTGAAAATTTCGCGGTAGAGGTACTCCGTTTCATAGGGATTCAGGTGAACGATCTCCAGGCCATTGGGCAGCGTATGCCGCTGTCGATCTGACAGGAGATCCGCTTGCTCCTCCCCATCGACCTGTAGGGCCAAGTGCTTCTGATGCATCCAATCCTCGAAACGAACAAGCACAACATTCATCCCTTCTCGGTTCTGGGATAGCAGGCTGTCTGGATGGAGCAACTGTTGGAAAGGCTGGTTGTATGGCGCAAAGGCCAGGGTAGCTGGAATGTGGAGCGTCTCCATCCAGAAGGCGAGCGCCTCCTTCAGCGGTTCGGCTGTAAACGTTGCGGTGAGGGCTATCGTATGTGCGGGTTGCGTACGCGCCGGGTCCCGTTGTGGTGGCTGCGCCAGATACTTGAAACGAACGCCCTCCATGTATAGCATGCGTTGCCCTAAGGCATCCCACACCTGCAGGTCGCCTACGAGCAGGTCGGCAGCGTCGTCTTTTTCAGACCGTCGCTGTGCATAAACCCAATGGGGTACCCCGGGCGACAGCGAAGTATGCACGCGGTCACACCCAACCAGTACCATACTGCCAGGCATGTGTGGTTCCGTAGCAGCCAGCACCTGGGTAACGGCATCCATCAGGGCGGGGTGGACTATATAGGCCCCCTCTTCGCCCCGTATCACATCGGGTATGGTCAAAGTCGCGACGGCTTCTCCCTCTCCTCGCCACAGCCGTGCAATAGCCTGAAAGGCTGGGCCGTACGCATTCCCATGCTGCTGCAAGGTTGCGTAGAAAGCCACTCCTTCCTGTTCTACCGTACACCGATGCTGGGCTGCTGGCAAGGAGACCAGGGTGTACGCCGGAGCGCCATACTCATCGTCCGGCCTCTCTGCTGCCACCATGAGCCGCGCAAGGGACGTTTCGGCAGCGCCTAGCCCGTCTGGCGACACAGGTTGTACATAAAAAGACCATCCACTGGCATCATCGGGCACAAGGACAGCCTGTAGCCGCTGCGGCCTACCCTCCGAGAGGAAGCAGAGGCGTTGAAACGCTACCGTTTCCAGCAGGCAGGAGCGGGTACCGTGGACCGCTGCCAGGGCTGCCCGCGCCAGTTCAAGGTAGACACTGCCCGGAACCACCACGCTCTGCTGAAGGCAGTGGTCTTTTAAATAAGGAGAGATGCCGAGGTCCAGCGTAACATCCCACACATACGGCATCGCTCCTTCAATGCCTGGCCTGCGTAGGCCAAGTAGCGGGTGCGCTATGCTGTGTTTTTTCGTAGGCATCTAGACCTGATTTAGGGCGTTCTACGAGCGTCTTCACAGGCAGAATCTCAGGTCGATGCAGATGAGGGAGCTACCGTATAGATCGCATTTTTGACTTTCGGAACGAAGACGCGGAAAATCACCTGCATCCCTTCCGCCATGTTGTTGTTGACCGCGACGTTTGGCAGCCGTTGGCTCAAGAAAACCCCCAGCAGCGCCTCCTCTGGATGCGGATCGTACCACAGGTAGGTCATCTTGCTGCCAAAATGTTCGAGTGTCCCTGCCCCCTGACCGTAGGGTGTTGTCTGGCGGCGGTAGCCAAATCCCATGGTATGACCGTGTCCCTGGTCTTCCACCAGTAACCGCACGATCTCCGGCGAGAGCACCTGACGGCCTCCCTGGTAACCACCATCCCGCAGCAGACGCAGGTACCGCAGCAGATCCCCCACGGTGGCATACATGCCACCGTCCGGGTAGACGAAACGCCACCCCCGGCGCAGGTTATCCCAAGCGCCATCGGGGCCCGGAGCCACTTCGGGCGGCATCTTGCCATCGCGCGTAATCAGATGCACCGCAGGAATGCGCTGACGTTGTGCTTCCGTGACGCCCTCATCGAGCCAGGGGTCGAGCCGGGGGTCGCCGGGGGGCTGGGCTATAAAGAAAGAATTGCTCATGCCAACGACGTCGAAGAGGCGGTCTCGCAGGAACCGATTGAGAGACTGACCGCTCAGGTGCTCCACGATCCGTGCCCCTACGATATAATGCAGTGGACTGTACGCATATTCGAGGCCGGGCTGCCGCATCGGCGCATACACCTGCATGATGTAATGGCTGACCTGGTCGAGGGTAAGCGTACGCGCCGGTCGGCAACGACCACCCACATAGATACATTCATTGGTGCCTCCAGGATAACACGTCCACGGCACGGTGGGACCAAGGTCAGGGTCCTCTTCATCCCGGCAGGTACAGGGCTCTCCTTCAGGATTGTTGCAGAGGGCCTTCGGGCTGTCTGTATAGGGCTGTACGTTGGGTAGGCCCGCGGTGTGCTGCAACAGGTGCCGTATTCGGATCTCTCGCTTGAGCGGATCGGCAGCATAGACCTCCATGCCGGGAAGCTGATAGACAGGGCGGTCGAGATCAAGCAGGTCGTGTGCTTCGAGGGCCAGCAAGATCGCCGTTGCGGTGAAGACCTTGGTCATCGACCCGATTTCGCAGATAGTATCATGGGTCCAGCCTGCCCCCACGCTCGCTATGAGGGTCCCATCTGCTTCCGTCTCGACGCCAAAGACAGCCCCCGGCAAGTTATCGGGGTGCTCATGGTGATAGGTGGCTACCGCGTCCACCACGTCTTGCCACCACGCTGGCGTATCCATATCCCTGTCCGCTTTTTCTCCGATGATGAGAGCGCTTCCCTCTGAATCTGCACTAGGCTCTAGATCCATGCAGCAGTACCTGCCGATGATTATCGATGCGGTCATGGAATCCGCCGTAGATAAAATTTTTCACCATGCCGCTCGCCAGAAAAGCGTGGGGGTAGCCCAGATGAATGCGGCTGACCTCATCGAGCCGCCGCAGGTGCTCGTCCGACATCTCGTACTCGATACACGTCATGTTTTCCCGGACCTGCCTGACCGTGCGCGCGCCAAAGATAGGAATGCATCCCTTGCACCGGACCCAGTTGAGGGCTACCTGCGCCGGGGTGCAGGCGAGTTCTTCGGCCACCCCGACTACCTCTTCGACGATGGCCTTGTTTTGCGCACTGCGCTGCACAAAGCGCCCCATCATTGCGTCGTCCAGGCGGCGAAGCGCCCCATCAGTTGTCTGCTGACCGTTTTCGCGATACTTGCCCGTGAGCCAACCGCTGGCGAGGGGCGTCCAGGCCGTCACGCCGATGTCGAAGGCCCGGGACATGGGCAACAAATCGCGCTCGGCATCCCGTTCTAGGAGGCTATACTCGACCTGCACCCCGGCGAACGGCGTCCACCCCCGCATCGTAGCGAGGGTGTTGGCCTGAGCAATGATCCAGGCGGGCGCATTGGACACGCCGGTGTAGAGGATTTTGCCCTGGCGCACCAGATCATCGAGCGCCCGCATGACTTCCTCCACGGGGGTCAGGAAATCCCAGGAGTGCACCCAGAGCAGGTCGATGTAATCCGTCTTGAGCCGCTTCAGGCTCTCCTCAACAGCACGGACCATGCTCTTGCGGTGGCTCCCTGCCCGGTTGACATCCACATTGGCCTGCCCATTGGCGAATCGGCCTGTGTACTTTGTAGAAAGCACCACCCGATGCCGATCTGCCGCCATGAACTCGCCCAGAAACGCCTCGCTGGCCCCATCGCCATAGGTGTTGGCGGTGTCGATAAAGTTGCCGCCTGCTTCCATAAACGCATCGAAGACCTGGCGACTCTCCTGCTTCGACGTGCCCCAGTTCAGCCCGTCCATGAAGCCCATGGTCCCCAGGCAGAGCGCAGACACCCGCAACCCGCTATTGCCGAGCAATTTGTATCTCATACCGAAAGGGCTTTAGCTCTTACCATCAACCAGGGCCGGGGCAGGGCGACAGGCGCGCCTGTCGGCTCTCTTGCAGCGCACTATCCCTTGACCAGAGGCGGGTTAGACACCTCGGTGCCGGGAGCCAGCAGCGCATCGTCGCAGTCTACCGCCTTGATGACGAGTTCATTCAGTTCGACAACCGGAGTCACCTGCGAGGCAAGCAGGGTCCATCCCTGATCCTGGCGTTGCAAGATGTGAGACTCTACATAGGAGCCGGATATACTCTGGCCTTCTACCTCTCCTTGTACATGGCTCCGGTTGGTTACAATGGCGATATCATCCACGAAGCGAACCTCATGATCCGCGCGTGCGAAGTCGTCGAAGATGCTTCTTCCAGAACGCAACCCTTGCAGAAAGTCACGTTTTCGCACCAGCACCCCATTGGGATCGACATACGTGTAGCGGTCATCGACCGACGCCTCGAAGTCATCTACGACGCTGTCGAGGGCCTCTCCCAGCGAAAGGCCCGCCTTGACAGATGCTTTGACGGCATCTTCTCCTCTCCGTACGCTCAGGAGGGCTCCTGATTCTCTTCGCGCCGCCGTGAGGGCCTCATGCGTATGATTCAGAAAATCGATGATTTCCTGCTCCTGCTCTTGCTGTTTTCCTTTCTTGGTAGCCATAATGGTTCTCTATTTGAGGGTTGATGCTTGAAACGACGCCTGACGCCGGGCCACTCGAAACGGGCCTGCGGAACGGAGCACCTGCCCGCGTGGAGAGCCTCAAACCGGAGTCACAACATTCGCTTTCTTCCGCATCACGCGGTTCATGTGAGAGTTCAGAAAGACCCAGCCTATCTTGGTTTTTTGCAGCGTATGGGTTTCCGTGTACGTGCCCGAGATGTCGCGCCCGTCGCGGATGCCACTGAAGGCAATCTGGTTGTTCACCACCGCGACATCGCCGTAGAGCCGGATGTTGAAGTCGCTGTAGGTGAAATTTTCGAAGATCGCACGGCCCGATCGCAGGCGTTGGATGACCATAGACTTGGTCACAATATCCCCATAGGGATCGAGGAAGACATAGTCATCTGCAATGTGCTGCTCAAAGTCGGCAATCGCCTCATCCAGGGGGCCTCCCAGAGGCAACTGGGTCCGGCTCCGCTTGATGACCTCCTCTTCGCCTTGCTCCTTCGCAAGCGCTTCAGAGGCACGTAACTTGGAGGTTCTGAGGGTTTCTGTTCTATCGCGGAAGAACTGGATGATCTCTTGCTCTGTGCTCATCTGTTCCTTGGTGTCTCGTTTGGTAGCCATGAGAGTCTCGGTTAGGTTTTGATGGGTGGGTGGCAAGAACGCGTCGGGGCTCGGCCCCTCATCGACAGCTGGCGGATACCCTCCTGGCGCTCAGCAGGGTTTCAACCACGCAGCACAAAGGTATTGCCATCGGGGTCCTTGAAGGTGCCCATGACGCCCCCGGGTTGATCCTTGGGTTGATCGACAAACTCCACGCCGCGCTCCTGCAAGGTTTTGTGGGTCGCTTCGATGTCGTCGCTCTGGAAAACGAGGCCCGTGAACGTCCCGATGCGATCTTCCATGCCGGGTGGGGTCCACAGGGCGAGGTTAGTGGTAGCTCCCGGTGGAGCCACTTCGATCCAGCGCGCATCGGGCCCCATCGGCTCGTCGGCAAGGACCTCGAACCCTAGCACGTTGGTGTAGAAGTCCAGTGCCTTCTGCTGATCGCTTACGTATACCCCAACCGTTTTTATGTGCGTGATCATAGTTGCTTTTCCCGGTTATGTGGCTATGCGGCTTCCCGCGCCAGGGGATGGCGTGCCCCCTTAATTTGCCAGTTCCACCCGCACACTCCGTTTGTCCTTCCAGTCGCCCTCGGGCAGCGGGGTAAAGACCATGCGGGCACCGATCTCGGCAGCCGTGGCCTCGAAGTCGTAGATCCCCCAGTGCTCCGCGATTTTACCATCGCGGAACCGAAGCATCTCAATGCCGGGGATGACGACGTTGCGGTTGGTGGCCGATACGCCGATGAAATCGCCCCGATGCACAGCGTGCAGGTCGTAGAGCACGGCCAGCATATCCTCCTGCCCGACCATCGCCATGTTTTCCTCCATCGCGTCGTCGAAGGCGGATTGCCAGATCGTAAACCGCTCGGATACGCCTTCCAGGCCGGGCGTGTCGCCGGGGCCCGCCGCATGGTCCACGAAGTCGGGGGTGAGGTGCTTCGCCAGCGTCTCGACGCGCCAGTCATGCCCGTTGAAGACCTCTTCCTGGAAACGCCGCAACGTCTGCTTGTTCTGGATCACTTCCTCGTCGGTTGAGTCTTTGGCAAAGACGTTGTGCTTGCGCCGCTCCTGGTGCACAATACCCCGATAGACATCCTGTTCGAGGAAATCGGCGAGGCCATCGCCCTCGACGAAGGGCAGCAGTGAAAGGCGGGCACCGATCTCAGCAGCCGTGCTCAGATAGTCATAGATCGACCAGTAATCGGAGGCTTTGCCATCCTGATATCGGAAGATCTCGATGCCAGGGATGACGACGTTGTTGTGCGTCGCCTCAATGCCCTTAAGGGGGCCAGTGTGAACGGCGTGGATATCGTAAAGCACAGCGACCATGTCGTTCTCGGCCAGAATGGCAACGCTGTCTTTCCGAGCATCGCCGAAGGCGCTGTGCCAGGCTAAGAGCCGCTGCGCCACCCCTTCCACACCGGGCACGGCGTGCGGGCCAGCGGTATGGTCGATGAAGTCAGCAGTGAGGTGCTTCGCCAGGGTCTCGACGCTGAAATCGTGCCCGTTGAAGACCTCCTCCTGGAAGCGCATGTACGCTTCCCGGTTTGCGTTTTCCGTACGGTGTTGTGTGTCAGACATGATGTAATCCTCCTGCCTATGCTGTGTGAGCGGGCCGACCGCCAGAGGCGACCGGCCCGAAGAGATGTAGCATGAGTCAAGGTCAATAGCCACGTGCCACATCGTAATCTGCGATGCCATCTACGCCGTAGCCGTGGTGCATATGGTGTTCGCAGTAAAGCTCGCCTAGGAGCGCAATCATGGCGCAGCGCCGGAGGGTGCCTTTGAGCAACACCTGGCACTGGCGCACCTTGTGCTTGACCATATCGCCCAGTTCCTTGAGTTCTTCCTTCGAGGCTCCGGCAGCAATGGCTTCATCGTATGACTTCTGCACGCGCTCGCTGTCGAAGCCCTGCTGGGCGCGGATAGCCATCACATCTTCGGTGAGGGGCGCCATCGCCTGCGCCGCGAAGATGTCCTCGAACGGGTTGATGTGGCGATGCTCCACAATCTGCCCATTCTCACACTTGATAGAGTGGAGCGTCGGGATGGCGATCTGATGGTCCGCCGGGGGCCGCCCGAAGAATTCTTCATGTTGTGTGCCGCGCCCGGTAATCAAACCCACGCTGGCCCGGTCATCCGCCGAGATGATTTCATAGATAACCATGAACCAGTCCGGGAAGGCCCGGAAAAGCCCTTTGAGCATACGGACATGTGCATGCGCGCTGATCCGGTCGTTGCCAAAGTAGGTCTTGCTGTGAAACCCTTCGGCAGGGAACAGCTTGATCATGTTCTCATAATCGCGTGCGTTCTCGCACTCAATGTAGCGATAGAACAGGGCAATGCTTTCTTGCCGTTTTTCCTGATAGCTGCGCGCTACCGCCCCGGCGGTGATGACATCGAAGAGATGATCTTTCTCCTCCTTCGTCATCTTAGTCTCATCCTCGGGAAGCATGAACTTCCGTTTTTTTTGCTCTTCAATGTACCGGGTCGTCAGGGCTACATACTGCTGCCGCTCTTTCTCGTCCGAATCGGGCAGATACTGGAGCAGGGCGTCTTGCTTATTCAGCGTCTCGACGTCGTCCTCAACGAGAACGCCTCCATTCAGTTGATCCTTGAGTTGCGCTTTTCGGCTGGCCATAGCAGTCACTGCCTCCTGTTTGATTGCAGTTTAAAGGGAAGGGTTGGGGTGCATGACAAAAGCGACCGGGGTAACGAATGCTCAACGGGGCGCATAAGCGTCGGCAAAGTGTCCGTTGCGCACCCCGGCCAACGGGTTGCGGTGCGCCGCCCGCACGGTGTACCTTACCCGGCAAGGCGGCCTGGGCCGGATCACGCCCATCTCAAAGTCGCGTTGCGGATCCGGGTCCAGCAGTTCCACCGTGTAGCGCTGCAAGAGCAGGCTGAGGATGCATTTCATCTCGTAGGTGCCAAAGGCCATCCCCGGGCACTGATACAACCCGGCGCTGAAGCCGATGAGGCTGTACGCCTGGCGGCGATCTTCGGCACGCTCCGGCGCAAACCGGGTGGGATCGTAGCGATCTGGCTCGGAGAACACCTCCGGCAGCCGATGGGCTACTGCCGGGCAAACCATCGTGAGCCAGCCTTGGGGGATGGTGTAGCCGCCCAGGACGTAGTCCTGCGTGTTGTACCGCGCATAGTGGCTCATCACCGGGTGCATGCGCTGTGACTCTTTCAGCGCCCAGCCTACCTGCTCAAGTTGATCGAAGATCTCGGCGCTAAGATCCTCCGAGCGATATGGCAGGCCCTTCAGTTCATCCTGTACCACGGCCAGGTAGGCCGGATGCTGGAGCAGTTGCACCAGGCTCCAGCAGGTCTGCGCTGCCGTAGTGATATAGCCGGTGAAAACCGACATCAACGCAAACCCGACGACGGTTTCATTGGCGGCGAGGCCATTGGTCTGGCTCCGCCCGTCCAGGATGGTTTGCAAGAAATCGTCGTGCTCTTCGGGGTGCGCCTTTCGCTGGGCTATCACCGGACAGAGCAGGTCGTTGAGGCGCTTCCGGGCCCGGTCCCGCCGGATGAAGCGTGGCAACGGGAGGTTGGGTGGCAATACGAAGTCCATCCCACGCGCCAGGTCTTCATAGAGCGGCAGAAAGGCGTCCATCTGTCGCCGAATCTCTGGCCCCATAAATGCATTCGCGGCAATGTTCATCGCCAGAGCAGAGAAAGCGTCATAGATCTCGAAGGTGCCTTCATCGCCCAGGGTGTCCAGCCAGGCGAGGGTTTCCTGTACCATCACCTGCACATGGCGCTGCATCTTCTTGCCTCGAAAGGCGTCGTGCATCAGCGCCAGTTGCTGCTTGCGTGTATCCCGATCCTCGACGGCATTCAGCACCTGCCCAAACATCGGGATGACGAAGCGGTACAGCTCCGGCATGGAGAGGATCTTGTCCACCTGGGTAAAAAAGAAACGGTGGTACTCCGGCCCGATGAGCATGACGGCCCGCTGCGGCCCCAGCCGTATCGAAAAGACCGGGCCGAGCGTTTTGTAGGCACGCCAGAAAACGTCGATGTGGTCTTTTCGATACTCCAGCAGATGGCCCAGGAGGGGCCATCCGTGGAGGGTGGGTGGTGTCGGGTACGTCATAACAAGAGGGTACCTTTTCAGGCGGGCTTTAGAGCAGAAAAACGAAGCGGAGGCGATCCACCGCTGGCCTATCGCCTCCATATGCGCGTGCTATGCCATCGCCTGAAGCATCTCTTCAGGCAGGAGACCCATTTGCTGCATCATGTAGAGTTCGTCGGTCACGCCCCAGTGCTCCACGATCTTGCCGTCCTTCAGGCGCGCCACCCCGATCAAGCTACACGTGACGTTTTTGCCAGTCGGGAGGGCACCCATGTACATGCCGGTGTGCGTGCCCTGCCAGGTCATGCGGGTGACCACTTTATCGCCTTCCGCGATGATGTCGTCGATCTTGAAACGCATGTCGGGGAACGCTTTCATGATCTCTCCGACGATCCGACGCGTGTCTGCATACCCGTGCGAAGACAGCCGCGTATGATGCACCAGATGGGGCGACCAGAACTCGGCCAGGTCGTTTATATCCCCCCGGTTCCAGGTTTCCAGATAGCGGCGGATGACATTTTTGTTGGCTTCCGTTGACATGGGAAAAACCTCCTTTTTTGCGGGCTAGTGACGTATATCGGGGGTGCTCCAGGCCCACTGCGTGCAGGCCACCACCAGATGAACTACGGTTTGATTTCGTAGAAGATGTTGAAGGGGTTGTCGAGCGGCAGCCGCTGCACCGTGCCAAAGCCTGCCGCTGCGCAAAGCTGCCGTACCCGCGATTCGGGCAGGCCCATCGTGCCCAGGCCCTCTCCGCCATGCGACCGCGCCACGGGCAGGTTATAGAGCACGCTGGTGCCATAAAGCACAGCCCCTACCGGCCCGGCATTGTCTTCCAGGCGGTTGGCGCTGTTCATCTCCAGCATCAGATAGCTTCCGCCCTCGCGCAGGGCCTGCCGGATAGCTGTCAGGCCAGCGGCGACATCGGCAAAGTCATGCACGGCATCGAAGGTGGTGATGAGGTCGTACGCTTCAGGCAAGCCCTCGGCGATCACATCGCGCTGTTCGAAGCGAACGCGGTCTGTAACCCCGGCGGCGTTGGCATTGGCCCGCGCCCGTGCCAGCCCGCCCTCGAAAACGTCGTAGCCGACGAAACGGGACCGGGGAAACGCCTGTGCGAGCTTGATCAGCGCCCGTCCACTGCCGCAGCCTACATCGGCTACCGCTATGCCTCGTTCGAGCGCAGCCTGCACATGCGGCAGGGCAGCGATCCACACCGGCACGAGCAGGTTCTCGAACCACCCGGCACTCATGCGCTCCATGCCTTCGAGCAGGTTTTCATTGTAGGCCTCCTGCGGGATGCCTGCGCCCGTGCGAAAGGCCGTGATCAGTTGATCGAGTGGCCCGGTGAACCCCAGCAACTGCTGATAGCCACCGCCCAGAAACGTCATGCTGCCCTCTTGCGCCACGATGGCTGCGTGCTCGACAGGCAACGCAAAGCGCTCTGTTTCGGCATCGTACTCCAGGTAGCCGGCACACAGCAGCGCCCGTAGCCATTCGCGGGCATAGCGTTCGTGGATGTAGGTACGGGCTGCCAGTTCGGCGCTCGTGGCCGGTCCCTTGAAGGCCAGATCCTTGAAGAGACCCAGCCGGTCTCCGATGGCTCCGACCAGACTGACCAGCGCCCCGCTAAAATCTCCCAAGACTTTCTGCGAGAAGGCATACACCTTCGCCATGTCGATGTCCGGGAAGCCGTCTCCGCCGAAATCTTCCAGGGAGGACGCTCCCGCTCCGGGAGGCGTCTGGGTGATGTCTGCATCAAAGGGGGTTGCCATGAGATCCTTTCATCAAAGGGTGTCGAAGGAAGATCGGATAGGCACGCGACTAGGAAGGCATACCGGAGGGCCGCTGGGTCAGGTGAAACTGATTGCCATCGGGATCCGAGAAATAGGCTTCCCAGCCGCCCCAGGGCTGGCGCTTGGGCGGTCCCGAAAAAATCACACTCCGCCCGCGCAACGCGTGATAAGCGGCCTCAATATCGTCCGTGTGGAAGACGATGCCCGTCCATATGCCGACGCGCTGTTCGAGTGCTTCGGTGCGCTCTGAATTGCCGGAATAGGAAGCCGGGTGGAATAGAATGAGTTCGGTTTCGCCGCGCTGACGCACCACAGAAATCCAGCGCTTGCCGCCGCCGATGGGAATGTCCATCAGCACTTCAAAGCCCAGTTGGTTGCGGTAGAATGCCAGCGCCTGATCCTGGTCGCGCACAAAGATGGGCACACTGCCGAGCCGCGTAATCCCGGTTGATGTTTCGAGCGCTACTCCTTCCGTGAGAGCAGCCTTTTCTACGACCACATCCATCATCATGGGAGGTTGGTCCAGGGTGTCAAGGCGAATGCCTTGGCCTGTTTCCACAATAGGATCCGCTCGCGCCGCTGTCTTCTCTTAGATTGCTCACTTTAGACACGCCCTGCCAATGCTACCGCCATCGGCATACAACCGACGGCTGCCCCTGGCTGCATGCATGTTGCACAAAGCCAAGCAGGGAGATAGCTCGATTGTAGATACCAGGCGCAAAAAACGAGCGAGACGAGGTCAGGCAAATAGGCTTTCAACCATCGGGTCATTCTGCCAGGAGGCCAATGCCATTTCCTCTTCCGTCACGAGGCACCAGTTGAGCGCCTGCGTCAGCACCTCCTGGCTCATGTCAATGCCGATGAATGCGATCTCCTGCCGCCGGTCGCCATGCTCAGGGTGCCATATGCGTTCGATCTCGGCTTCCGGCAGGTGTTCATGCTGCCATTCCGAACGCGGAAGGGTCGCGAGCCAGCCGCCCCCCGGAAAATACTCCCGCGTCTGACCTGCCTGCGACCACACCCACATCGTGTCGGCCTCCGACACCAGCCAGAAAACCCCTTT
>DATGCC010000731.1:0-3192 GCA_035312345.1 Rhodothermales bacterium | reverse complement strand
CGTGACCTTGCTGCTGGCCCTCAGCGACCAGTTCGAGCAACGGCTGAACGAACGGTACCGCCGGGCTTGTGACGTGCTGAACCGGCTGGACGATGAATACCAGCGGGCTTACTACAACGGTCTAATCGCCGAACGCCGCGCCAAAGTCCACCTCAAGCGGGGCGGGCCCGGCTCTGGCCACGTCACGTACGACTGGTTTCGGCAGGCGATGGAGCGCTACGAGAAAGCCGAGCAGCTTAGTCCCGCCGACAACGACGACGCCATCCTGCGCTGGAACACCTGCGCCCGCATCCTGATGAGCCATCCGGATCTCAAGCCCGAACCCCAGCAACGCTCGCCGCAGTTTCTCGAATAGCGTTGCGTGCGTGTTTTATTATTTGTATGATCATTTGTTAGCGTATAGGTGGGCGCGGCCCTGCTTTGGGTATTCTTGTCGTGCCTGGTTTTCCTGTTATTCCCTGCACGCGACCATCCTCTCTTAGCGCCATTCGCCTTTGGAGTAGTACCATGCGCAAGCTTCGCATCGGCATCATCGACGTCCTCAGCAGGTCAGCCGTCACCAACATGTACACCCGCACGATGCGCGCCAATCTGGCGAGTATCATGCCGCAAGTGCTGGCCGTGTGGTGCGAGGAAGAAGGGCACGACGTGCATCTGGCCTACTACAATGGCTATAACAACATGGTGGACCCGCTGCCCGACGACCTGGATGTGGTATTCCTCGGCACGTTCACACAGTCGGCGCAACTCGCGTATGCCCTCAGTGCCATGTTTCGGGCACAAGGCGCGGTGACGGTGATAGGCGGTCCACAGGCGCGATGCTATCCCGAAGATGCGCTCAATTATTTCGACTATGTGCTCGGCTTCACGGACAAACAGATCCTGCGCGACGTGTTGCAGGACCTGGAGCCGCACCGGCCGCAGGGTGTCTACCTGACTGCCGATCAGCAACCCGCCGAACTGCCCGGCGTCCGTGCTCGCTGGAAGCACATCGAACGGCTGCTGCAAGAAGCGCCGTACCTCAAGATCGTGCCAATGATCGGGAGCCTGGGCTGTCCGTACACGTGCAGCTTCTGCGTCGATTCCATCGTGCCGTACCAGCCGCTCGACTTTGAGGAGTTGAAGGAAGACCTGCGCTTCATTCGGACGAAGTTCGACGAGCCGGTTGTTGGCTGGCACGATCCCAACTTCGGCGTCCGCTTCGATGACTACCTGGACGCTATCGAAGAGGCGGTGCCGCCCGGCAGTGTCAAGTTCATCGCCGAGAGCACGCTGTCGCTGCTGAAAGAGGACAACGTGAAGCGGCTCAAGAAGAACGGTTTCAAGGCCATCCTGCCCGGCATCGAGTCGTGGTATGACATGGGCAACAAGTCGAAGATGCGCAACACCACAGGCCGTGACAAGGTAGAGCGCGTGGCCGAGCAGGTCAACATGATCATGCGCTACGTGCCCTATTTCCAGGGCAACTTCGTCCTCGGTCTCGACTGCGACAAGGGGGCTGAGCCGTTCGAACTCACGAAGCAATTCCTCGATCTCGCGCCCGGCGCGTTCCCGGCCTACTCTATGCTAACGGCCTTTGGGCGTAGCGCCCCGCTCAACATGGAATACCAGAAGCAGGGCCGCGTCGTCCCGTTCCCGTTTCACTTCCTCAACAACAACGGCGCGATGAACGTCCGCCCGCTCAACTACGAGTGGACCGATTTCTACGACAAGATGATCGACCTGCACGAGCACTCGTTCTCGAAGCAGGCCATCTGGCGGCGCTGGCGGGCCAACAAAGGCGCGATCCCGAGCGTGATGAACGTGATCCGCTCCGTGACATTCGAGGGCTGGGGCAAGATCAAATACTTCAAAGATGTGCGCCGTCGCCTCAACGAGGATCGCGCCTTCCGCCGCTTCTTCGAGCAGGAGACCACCGAGATTCCGCCGTACTTCGTTAATCAGATCCAGCGCGACCTCGGCCCCATGTGGGACTGGCTCCCTGAAGGCGCGCTCCACCACGACCCCTACGCCTACCTCAAATCCCCCGCTGGCGTCAAGCCGCTGATGCCCGTGGCGGCGGCGTGATGCAAACATTTCGCGTATATCTATTGCGCTAAATGCGGGTCTTTCAGAGACCCACCCTAGAGCGTTTTCCCATTGCGTTTACTACATAGTCATTCCCGACTTGATCAGGAATGACATGATTCAAGAGGTGTGTCAAACGAAAAGGGAAACTGCTCTAGATGCCATATTATGAGACATGCTACTAACAGTGGAAATATATTGAGCGTTTACAGCCAGTGAACAAATATATTGTTGATAAATTTCACGTTGATAAATACTTATGATAAGTAAAACTCTAATTTGCAACTGCGCGGATTATCATTCCTAACCTGGTGGATTTCGTCAGATCAGGATTACAAGACCCGCTTGGGTACGGCACCACTTGTGGTTGTACTACAGGTGCCGACGGCATCGAATATTGGATGTGTGCCGACGTTATCAAAATCAAAGATCAACGCACGCCTTCAGACAGAGCGCCTTCTTCTTTTGCTAGCACATCCATTCAGCATGTCGGTCTCTATGATTGATTACGTTCAAAAACAGTACAGTACTCATGTTGTACAAAACCCACATCTGTACGTGGTTATATGCCGAACCGGAAGGAGAAGAAAGCCAGTATCCACAGGTAGGGGGCACCTCATCAACGACTGCGTTTCAGGCGGTCTACTGGCGCTGCGTCGTCGTTTTCTTTGCGACCAGCCTGCGCCACAATCCAGACGCCCAGCATGTGTTGTTTACTAACATGCCGCACCTGCCCACCGTTGATGGATTTGATATCGCGGCCTTTTTCGACCGCCACGGTATTGACCATATCCAGGTGCCCTTTACGTATCAGCCACCGCCTGGCTATCATCCCCAGTGGCGCAACCAGTTTTATATGCTGGATTTGATTGAGCGTATGGCACAGATGGTTGAGGCTGACGACGTTCTTTTTCTATTAGATTCCGACTGCGTGTGGGTCGAGAGTGCAGATCGGATGTGTAAAGCGTTGAATCAGCACGGCCTGCTTACCTATGATATGGCCTATCCCAAAGACCATGTTATCAACGGCCTGACGCGCATGGAGATGAAAGCGGTTTTTGAGGACATTGAAGATGACCGAGTGGCAGAGCTACCCGACTACTACGGCGGTGAGTTCTTTGCTGC
>DATGCC010000730.1:0-12642 GCA_035312345.1 Rhodothermales bacterium | reverse complement strand
CAGCCTCCTGCGGGTGCCTCCACGGGTGTCCATTCGATGGAGATCTGGTCCGTGCCGGACGTCACACTGAAGCTGCTCGGTGCCCTCGGCGGCGCAGGAACCTGATAGCCATTTTCGAAGGCAGCCGTGGCCCGTTCGATAAGCTGGAAAAGGGAATCCCGCGTGGTCATGACCCACTCATCCTTTGTCAAGCTCACACATCCCGGACTACCTTCATCACAGGCCGCGTTTGTGCCGGGGTCCCAACTGAAGAGCAAGGCTCCTGCCTCATCAAGAGTCAGGCCCTGACCTCTAATCTGCTGGCGATACCACCGGCCCAGTTCTTCGGACAGTTTCTCGCTAAGACCAGCCACGCCATCGACGATGACGACCCGCACCTCTTCGCCAGGCTGCATCGTGTAAGGTCCGAAGTTGTTGGCATAGCTCCAGCTACCCAGCGGCTGTTCTGGATCTTGCGTCGTAGCAAAGTGCTCAACGAAATCCAACTCCTGCCCAGCATCCAGCGGAAAGGCAAGGAACGGCTGTGCAGGAACCGTACGCTTCGGCGTAGCCGGGTCCAGCCATTCATTGGGCATGTTCGTCGACCGCACCTCCACCCCGTTTTCGATCCATTCGCGCTCCTCAATCATCAGGGGAATATTGTTGTGATTGCTATTCCCTGTGAGGTCGGAGTCGTCCGAATGCATATACGTCATCAAGTCAGGCTGCGCGAGGTCGTCCGCCTGCGAGAAGCCACCGAGGCCTTCCGCGTCGGGCGCGTGGGGCGTACCATCGGCGTGCAGGATAAACTCGCCGTGCATGGCGGCAGCGTTCAAACGACCGGTGGTGTCTTCCTGAAGCGTGTACCACCAGGATCCGGGCACCCACATCGGACCACCGATGGTGCTATATTCCGACTTGGCTGGCCCGTGCTCTAGCCAGGTAAACATACCACGCCAGTTATCAGGCAGGCCATAATCGTTCTCACCGTTGCCGATGATATCTGTCTGGTTGATGGCCCCCCAGGCGGCATCCCCCATGGAGTTGTCCCACGAGGTTGACGAGGCACTTGTTTTCGGGCGGCGAATGAAGGAGAAGTATACATCTTCGGCTGTCTGCCCGTCCAGTTCGATTTCCTCATCGCCGTCCACATTGCCCGTATTCGTGAACCGGAATTCGGTGATGTGGTAGTCGTCATGAAACTGGTTGGTAAACTGGATCGACCGCTGCTCCACACTGATGCCGACCGACGTATTGACCTTGTTAAGCACCATCTGATCAGGGCCGTTGGGTCCCAGAATATCCTGGACAGCATCAACGACGATAGGTACCTGAAAAGTCTCCGATCCATCGACGGTTTTTTGTGGATAATCGAACTGACTGATTAGCTGCATGTCCGTCTGATAGAACTCACCGACGCCAAGGGCACGGGGGCCACTGTGTGAGGTACGCACCGGATACTGGTTGCCTTGCTCATCGGTATGGTTTGCAACGCTGATCCAGTATCCCATCACGTGCATGTAGGAAACTCCACCGGGAGCAACATTGCGGATTCCCGGCCACACCATCATAGGGAAGGGGTCATAGATCTCGGGCTGCCCGAGCCCCCCATTGTACCGGTGCTGAAAGTCGCCTACGGCCAGCCAGCGAAAGTCGAACTGCGCCTGGGCGGTGTTGGCCCACCCTTGAGCTAACAGAAGGACCGCGAGGACCGCAAACCACCTCTGAATCTGTGTAATGTTAACAAGTTTCATGTTTTCAAGCGTTTAAATGCGGGTAAAGGGGCCAATTGGCGGGCGAAAGGAAGCAAGTTCCTCCGCCCACCACGATCTGTGCACCTAGAAGGAGAGCCTAATCCCAAAGTATACGTTGCGGGGATTCAGGAAGCCCATCACGTAATTATTGGGCATGTCGATGTAGGCCTTATCGTCCAGCACCTGATCAACACGGCTTTGGTCCGCCGCGCCCCAGGCACCGTTCGAAAACGTCTTATAAGCGCCCTCTTCCAAGTCATAATACAGGGCTCCCTCAATCGGAGAGGTTACGCCCGCGTCGTCTGGAACAGCATAGATGGGATCGAAATCCACATCTGGTTTGCGATAATCGCCTGGCTGGTCATCACCAGGAACCCAGCTGTACCCAGGATTCAGGCTTTCTTCCGGAAGACCTTCATACAGTTCATTAGGAGCAGGCAGATGCAATGAGCGGAAGTAGTCCCGCGAGTCGTTGTCGCCGTTGAAGATGCGTCCACCCCGATTATAGAGCTGCCGGATGTTGAAGACGTTCTCGATGTCGACGTAGAACTGAGCGCGTCCAATGGACGTGTTGAAGTTTTTACTCAACCGCATATCGAACATCCAGAAGTCTTTCCACTCCACATTATAGGCGATACGCCGGTCATTGCCAGTTCCGCGCAACGTGAAGTTGTTGCCTCCGATGTCCCAGCTAGAAGGAGCACCACTACGCCACTCGCCGAGCAGGTTCACCCGCCAATCTCCCAACAGATTCGCTCCTCCTACAGAAGGCCCAAAATCTTTGGGAAGTTGGAGTTCCAGGTTCATGTTAGCATACGGCTCCGGCACCCGCGAATTCTGCGAAAGGCTGTTCGGGTTCTGAACGGTTTCGACGAACCGACGGCGGTTCTCGTGGATCGTGCCGTAGCCGAAGCGACCGTTTTTCCGGGAGAGATATGTGTAGTTGGCGAAGCCACGAATCCATTTGCCTCGGTTCTTCTCCAGCGTGAACTCAATGCCGCGGTTGTCGCCCCACCCCAGCGGTTCCTGCCGTGCGTAGTTCACAAGTTCATCGACGCTGACGTAGGTCACATCTCGGCCTTCGTCAGATATATCGCGATAGAAGCCAGCGATGCGGACCAGGAATTGATCCAGCAAGTTCTGTTCGAAACCCAATTCATAGGCCACCGTCTTCGGCAAGATGATGCTGGGATTGCCAATACGCGTGATTTGCGTGGTGAAAGCCCCATACTGGATCTCGAAGAGCCGGAAAGGATCGGGCATCTGGCGGAAATGCCCATAGTTGAAATAAAACTTGCTGTTATCCGTCACCGGGAAGGACACACCGAGCCGAGGGCTTAGCGTAAGATTACGCTCTGTCGGTGTCGTCTCCGCCTGATCGAGTACGTCGAAGCCCTGGGAGGCAGAGAAGAGGGTACTGAAGGCCGTGTAATCGTACCACTCGCCTCCTGCATGGAAGTAGTCAGCCCGCAGCCCCAAGTTGGCAATCATGCCTTTGAACTCCAGCTTGGTTTGGCCATAGAGCCCACCCTGAATCGGACTGCGATCCCAGCGATAGCGTTCGTTCTCCTGGTGCGGGTTGGCCGGGTCCCAGGAACCGAAGAAGACATCGTAGTCGCTGTAGAGGAATTCGACGCCTGCCTTAACCTGCATGAAGCGGTTGACCTGGCTGGTGATGTCGAACCGTCCACTCCAGCGGGCCACCTGTGACGAGTCACGTGCGTCGCCGCGTTGCGACCCTAGATTTTGCCCCGTTGCAGTGGTCTCATATTGCGGATTGTAGCCGAAGGGCGCTTCGGTGAGCGGCACCTCATTCTCTGCACATTCGCTGGCCTCCCGCAACTGCAGGTTTGGCGTGACGCACCGTACGACGAGCACTTCGCCATCCGCATCTCTCGCTCGCGGATCGGGTGCTCCCGTAAGGTCCTTGACCCCGTTCCGCTGCAATTTCACCTCGTAGAAGGTCTTCGCGCTGAGCGTGTGCGTGAACTCTGCACTGTAAAGGGAATTGGTAACGTCATGGGGGCTGTAGAACCAGTCGCCAAACGTCTCGATTTCCTGGATACCCGGGTAGTTCCCCTCGATGTAGTCGCGATTATCCCAGGTGTACTGCGGCGTTTCAGCCGTGACATTTCTGTACCCGACGCCTTCCCCTGTGAAGGCAATCCCCTCGGTCTTGCTGTGGATGCCCCCGACGACCAGCTTCATGCCCTTGCCTACGTCGGAAACCAGCTTACCCTGAAAGGTTTGCCGCGTTTCAGCCGGACGCTGACCCGGGTTGACGTAGGCCTCTTGTGCCTGCCGGAATGAAGCTGAAAAGCGCAGGTTGCCCAGCATAGGCCCGATGCCCGGAACCGGACCTGTGATGGTTCCATCCACCTCGTAATCCGGTTCGCTGATTTCGAAATCTTTCCGATAGATCCACTCCTGGGCGGCCCGTAGCTGCTCTGGGGTATACGCGCTTCCGTCTGCAAGCGCATTCCAGCCACCGAACTGCTCGTACTGTGTGCGAAGATGCGCGGGCAGGATACCCACACCACAAAGTGACACCTCACACATTTCCCCGGTGTTCGGGTCCATGAACTCATCCCGGCTCAAGCGCGGATAGGCATTGAACCCATTCTCAGCATCCCCGAAACCGCTACCGAACTCCGAAAAGTTTTTCTGACTGGGCCCGCTGTAGCGCAGGATAACATCTGCCGAGTAGCGGTCGCGCGAGGGCTCCTTCGTCACGACGTTGATGAGACCACTTCGGACGTTGCCATATTCGGCATTAAAGCCACCCGTCTGGACCTGCACCTCATCAATAGAGGTAAAGCTGATCTCGGTGTTCGGGTTGTTGCTGCGCGGGTTTGCATAGGTGATGCCATCTACAGCGAAGGCGACCTGGTTGCCACCGGAACTACGCACTTCCAGGCCTGGCTCAAAACCGGCCTGCAAGCTGATTACGTCAGCGACACTCGCCACCGGCAGGTTTTCCATTTGCTCGGGGGTGATGTTCGCCAGACTGGCAGACACATCGCGCTGCACAACGGGACGCTGCACGGTAACGACTACCTCGTCCATGCCGATGGCCTCTTCCTGCATATCGAAGTTGAGTTCCGTCGTCAGGTCGATGCTGACTTGTACGTTTTCGGCCAACACCGGCGTGAAGCCAACAAAGGACGCCCTAACGCTGTAGGTGCCAGGCCGCACGTTGATGATAGCATAATATCCTTCGTCATTGGTGACAGTGCCCTGGGTCGTTCCCGCAATGACCACGTTGACCCCAGGTAGAGATTCACCCGTGGACGCGTCGGTGACCGTCCCGGCAATCTTACCACTCTGGGCCAACGCGATGGTTGTAGGGAATAGCAGAGCGACCGCAAGTAGTAGCGTTGCTCGTCTCATAGGTGCGATCCTCAAATAATGGGTGGGTGGTGGGTGAGTAAGGCAGGAAAGCGCTTTATCTATGCTAAAGGGCGGGTAGAACCGCGTATTATGAGCTCGGCATTGAGCCTGACGCGTTTCGTCGATCCGCCCTCGGGCTTCTCCATTTGCTGTACCAGGAGTTCGGCAGCACGCTGCCCCATCTCCCGCTTCGGTACCTTAACAGTGGTCAGCGGCATCGACAGGTATGCCGCCGCTTGAATGTCGTCGAACCCAATCACCGAAACGTCGCCTGGTACGTCGAGCCCCAACTCAGCCAGCGCCCGCAGGACGCCCATCGCAACCAGGTCGTTAAAGCATGTCACGGCAGTGGGTCTGTTCGCCTCCTCCCGCTCGTTGAAGAGATATATTCCGGCCCGGTAACCATCTTCGAAGTGAGCGCCTGCAGGCACAATCACGTCATCAGAGAAAATTAGGCTGGACTGGCTGAAAGCCCTTTCGACGCCCTGTATTCGGTCTCGGGTGTGCTGCGTATAGGCGGGGCCTGCAATGTGCGCGATCTTTTTGTGCCCGGTCTCGATCAGGTAATGGACCGCCATGTACGACGCTTCCACGTTGTCGATGCCGACCGAGTGGGCCTGTAACCCGGACACCTCTTCGAGCGTCACGAACGGATATGTTGCGCGTTTCAGCATAAAGAGGTGGGACAGATCCGCCGCCTCATGCACGACCGGCGCGATGATGACCCCCTGAAAAAAGCGGTTCCGTATGGAATTGATCAGGTTTCCCTCTTTCTCATAGTCGCCATCAGAGGTGCACACGAACGTCGCACACCCTGCTTCCCGCAAAAAGTCGCGGGCACCAATGACGATATCCATGTAAAAAGGGTTGTCCATTTCCTTGATCAGCAGCCCTACGCCTTTCTCGAGCACCTGGCCATTGTTCCGGCCTGAGCGCAAGATGCGGGCCGATGGCGATGGCTGATAGCCCAGTTCATCAATAGCGTTCAGCACACGCATTCGGGTTCGGTCGCGCACGTTGGGCCGATCGTTGAGTACAGCCGAGACGGTCCCCGTCGATACACCTGCTCGCTTGGCAACATCCCTGATGGTGAATCGCTTCATGCACACCGTGGTGGGATTGAAAGTTTGAATCGCTTCATGTTCTTCGCGGTAAGGTTGAAGATTTGAATCGATTCAAGTAAAATCCCCACTAATTTAACGGTGTCTTTACATGAAGTCAAGTTGTAGCGACATTGTGGTGAAAGCGTTTCTATGTTAACACTGTTTATATATAGAAGTCAAGATGTGATTATTTACCCCTTGACTTCGCATGAAAACGCTTCCTATACTACGTTTTCGGCATTTGATGTTAATGAGGTGATTTGTGTAGTCTTGTCCCCCCAGGTTCCCAGAGGCGCTCAGGTATTTTTTCAGAAAGGTTGATCGTCCAACCCAACGCGTTCCTCTTCTACACATACCGAGATGCGGTGTACCAGATGCCCCACAGATGGACTGAGGTTCAAGACACGCTTTCGCTCGGACGTCTTCTAATCGTTTCAACCTGACGTACATACCTGCTTTATCTAGCCCCCACGGACAACACGGTGCTTCTTGTGCGGCATATCTTCTTACGTGTAATGCCGGCCACGCCGCGGTTCCGACTGCTGGGCGCCCTCTTCCTCCTTTGTTTCCTTGCAGTGCGTGCGCAGGCTCAGGTAGCCACCGTCAATGGATTCGTGGCCGATCAGACCGACGGGCAGCCTCTTGAGTTGGTCAACATCGTGCTTCTAGATGGGGACGAGGTAGTCAAAGGCACCGTCACCAACGGCGATGGACTCTACCTGCTCACACGCATTCCGCCGGGCCGCTATGTGCTTCGGGCCACCTTCATTGGCTACGAGACCTTCGCAGACACACTCGCCATCGAAGCCGACGAGACGTACACCATCAACATTACGCTACAGCCCGACGAGACGAGCCTCGACGAGGTGGTCGTGCAGACTGAGCGCGAATCCGGCGCGGCGCGGGTCACGGCCGGACAACAGACCATTCGCCCGGCCGACATCGAATTAATACCGGCACCTGACGTTTCGGGCGATCTTGTCAATTACCTAACGACCTTGCCCGGCATCGTAACCACGGGCGATCGGGGCGGGCAGCTTTTCATCCGAGGCGGCGAGCCTTCGCAGAATCTCGTTCAACTCGACGGGATGACGCTCTACCAGCCCTTTCACATCCTGGGCTTCTATTCGGCTTTCCCCTCCGACATTCTCAGCCGTACCGACATTTATGCAGGCGGATACGGTGCCCGGTTCGGCGAGCGCATCTCGTCGGTGATCGACGTGTGGACCCGCACAGGCAACAAGCGCCGGTTTGCGGGGGCCGCTTCGATCTCCCCCTTCATAGGTACCGTTCGCCTGGAAGGACCTGTTATCCCGAACCGCGTCTCCTTCCTCGTCTCGGCGCGGCAGTCTATGATTGAGGAAGGGGCCGAGCCGCTCCTGAATGAACAATTGCCCTTCGCCTTCAACGATTTCTTTGGCAAGATTCACGCCGACATATCCAAGCGCGGGCGGCTTTCGGTCAGCGGCATCACAACACATGACCGGGGCACGCTGATCGAGGAAGACCTGGGCACGCCAGCCGAGGAGGTACGCTGGGACAACACGGCCATTGGCTTGCGCTACCTGCACCTGCCTACCTTTCTGCCCGTCTCAGCGGATCTGCGTGTCACCCACTCGCGGCTCGATACCGAGTTGGGCACCGTCGATACACCCAACCGGACCTCTTCTATCTCGAACACAAGCATCTCGCTGGACGGCACCTTCGCAGGAGACGAGACCAGTGCAGAGGCGGGTCTTGCTTTACGCTTCATCTCCTCCGAAACCGCACTGGGAGGACTCTTTCAAAATACCGAATTTAAAGGCGTAGGCATCGATCACATCGCCTTCTATGCCGAACCGGAGTTCCGCTTCGGCCCTCTCAACGTGCAGCCCGGTCTGCGCGCGCAGTGGTTCGCCATCCGCATAGACCCTTACATAGAACCGCGCCTGCGTATGGTGCTGGATCTGGGCAAGCACGAAATCAGCGGGGCCGCCGGGCGCTACGTGCAGGAGATTGTCGGCCTCAGCGACCGGCGCGATGCGGCCAGCGTGTTCACGGCCTGGACCAACATTCCGAAGCAAAATCCTGGCCAGCCCGATGTGCTCGCGGAGAACATTCCCGCGGCCACCCATGCCATCCTCGGCTATCGCAGCAACCCCGCCGATTGGCTTGAATTCTCGATTGAGGGTTTCTATAAGTGGCTCGACAATCTGTTCGTATCGGAGTGGACGGCCTTCCCGCGTTTTACTACACGGCTCCAGCCAGCCACGGGCCGCTCGTTCGGTTTCGACACGCGCCTAGAGGTACGGCGTCCGCCGTTCTATGGCTACGTCAACTATGGCTACTCCAATACGCGCTACGAAGCCAGGCAGGCGTCGCTCCTGCTCTGGTACGGCGAGGAAACGCTCAACTTCCGCCCCCCGCACGACCGGCGTCATCAGGTCAACGCCCTGTTCAGCACCAGCTTCTATGACTTCGACCTGAGCCTGCGCTGGACGTTCGGCTCCGGGCTTCCCTTCAGCCGCGCCCTGGGCTTCGACGGCTTCGTACTAATCGACGACATCGTCAACGTGTCACGCGCGCCTTACACCCGGCGCGTGATCTATGAACGCCCCTACAACGCTGTCTTACCCACCTATCACCGCCTCGACGTCTCGCTGGACCGGACCTTCACGCTCGGCCCGGCTGAGGTGACGGTACTGGGCAGCGTCATCAACGTCTACGACCGCCGCAACCTGTTCTACCTGGACGTATTCACCCTACACCGAGTAGATCAACTCCCGTTCGTTCCTTCGCTGGGCATCAAGGTTGCCTTCAATTGAAAAGTCCGATCTCAAGAAGCGCCACGTTGCTTTTCGGACTCGCCCTGCTCTGGACCGCATGCGAGGAGGAGGTGCTACCGCCCGATCCGCACGAGTACCCGTACTCCATGTGGGGCGTGCTCGACGCCCTCAACGATACCCAGTTCGTCCGCGTCTTCCTGGATGCACAGGGACGGGTGGGCCACGTCTTCTACGCCATACGAGATGAGCCTCCCCTGGACCCTGCTTTTCAATGTAGTAGAGCAGGCAGGTTTCTCCCGCTGTATTTAAGACATTTCATAGTACAACCTGTCCATGCTCCTGCTCACACGTAGAGGAATAGCGACCTTCTTCTTGCTCGTCGCCCTGCTGCTGGCAGGTTGCGAGGAAGACGTAGTGGCTATACTGGGCACGGACCAGCCGTATACCCTATGGGGTGTACTCAACCCACTTGCCGACACGCAGTTCGTCCGCGTCTTTCCCATCGAAGGCACCCTGAACCCGGGGACGCCCGAGCCGCTCAACGCCCAGTTTGTCTCGACGGATCTCGAAACGGGAGAAGAACACCTCTGGCGCGATTCGGTCATCGTTGATGACCGGGGCCTCGTCGGGCACGTCTTCTACGCCCCGTTTCAGGTGGAATACATGCATACCTATCACCTGCGTATCACCGGCCAGGAGGAACAGTCCAGTTCGGCAGAGGTGGAGGTGCCGGTCAGAACGACCCTGACGCTGGGCGAGCCGGATACCACGCAGAGCGTGCTCCTACCCGGCTACGTGCTGAACAATCCACCGCATCTGGTAAGAAGCGAATTGACGTTTCGCGTAGCCTATAATACAGGCTTCACCGACGGCGGCTGCCCGATCTATAACTTTGGGCAGTTCATCGTACCTTACGATGATCGCATCCGGCCCCGGGAGGATGGCTGGTGGTTCATCGTCAACCTCCGTGAAGTACACAATTTCGTCGAGACGGTAGCCCTGGAGGACCCTTCCTATTTACCCCAGTATGGCATTACGCTGGGATCTATCCGGTTTGACACCATCGTAGCCAATGAAGGATGGGACCCGCCGGGCGGCATCTTCGACCCGAACGTGTTGGTCTAGCCCGGCACGATGCGCAATGTCGAGAACGGCTTCGGCTTCGTTGGCGCTGGCTACCGCCTCTCTCGTACATGGACCTTGCTGGAGCGTGTTGTAGAACTATCAGGATTCAGAGCAGACTATGAGATGTGTTAGCATGTGGATGAAGTGCCTGGGAAAAGCCTCATTGCTACTAGGTCTCACTGCCCTGCTGCTCATGGGCTGCGAGGAGGATGTGGCAGGGCCGGATCCCTTCCAGTACCCCTATTCCATGTGGGGTGTGCTCAACCCATTCGCCGACACGCAATTCGTCCGCGTCTTCCCTATCGAAACCAGTCTTGAGCCGGGACTGCCCGAGCCGCTGGACGCCCAGTTTGTATCGACCGACCTCGGCACGGGGACGCAGCACACCTGGCGCGATTCCGTCATCGTCGATACGCTGGGCATGGTCGGGCACGTCTTCTACGCCCCGTTCCGACCGGAGTGGGAGCATCAGTATCGGGTAGAGATCACACGAGGAGATGGCGCATCGAGTTCGGCAGAGGTGGAAATTCCGAAGCAGACAACGCTGGTGCTGGACGCGCCGGACACGACGCGGGGCGTGATACTACCAGCGTCTATCCAGGGAGATGCGTCCAACCTGTTGCAGAGCAAAGCGGATATCTATGTGCGCTACATCGTCGGCTTTACACCGCCCCCCTTCCCTCAGCCAATCTATGAATATTATCACCACATCATCCCCTACGACGACGATCTCCGGCGCACCGCTGATGGCTGGGAGCTAAGCATTGACCTCGAACGCAGCTATTTCCCTGTCTTGGGCGAGGTCAGTAAAAATGAAAACTTCATCGTCGATGAAGGCATCACGTTGCTCTTCGTCGAGTTTCGGGTGGTGGTAGCCAACGAAGCATGGATGCCCCCCGGCGGCGTCTTCGACCCCAATGTATTGGTTCAGCCGGGCGTACTGAGTAACGTCGAGAATGGCTTCGGCTTCGTCGGTGGGGGCTACCGTCTCGCCCGTTCGTGGACGTTGCCATTTGAAGTGGTAGAAAAGACGGAGTTCCTTCCGAACCGATGAGGAAAACGTACGCTGCTTTGCTAAATACTGGACTACTGGTGCCCTTTCGTTTTACACAATTCATTTTATTATATCTTACTTGCCAGACACACTAGCTCACCAAAGCCCCACTACGATGCATCAACGCCCCCTGCCAGCGCTGCTTGTACATGTCGGTGCCCTGCTGTTCCTAATCGGGTTATGCCATAACCCTGCGGCGGCCCAGACGCCGTACGAGCCATACCTGATGAACGAAATCGTCGACGTCAGCCAGGACTTCCATGACTTCGGCAACGGCTATTACCTGGCGGATAGTCTTGCCTTGTTCGACCCAGAGACGGCATCCGGCACGATCAAATACCGGCGCTACGAATACGTGACACAGATCGCGTTCAACAACATGATGGCCGTGCTGCAACCACACAACGAGGCCGTCTTCCCCGGGGGCGAATACGCCGTCATGCCGGAGCAACCCTTCTCGCTCGAATTCACGTCGCCCCGCACGGTTCGTCTGCGCGTTCAAACCAAACCGCAATACCAGCCCGACGAGCCATCGCTGATGCTCGTCGATGGGCAGGCTCCGCAGGACAATGCTTCCTGGCAATACAGCGCGGTCGAGGGCGGCCATCGCTACACGAGCGACTACGGCTCGGTGACGATCCTCGATTTCCCATGGCACATCGAATTCCGCGACGCCGAAGGCCGCCTGCTCACGCGGACGAGACACCAACGGGATAGCCGCTCGTTCACGCCTGCCTTACCCTTCTCGTTCGTGCGGCGGGCTGCCGACTACCAACAATGGGTGTCGGCCACCTTTGAGTTGTCACCGGGCGAAAAAATCTTCGGCACGGGCGAGTCATTCACGCCATTCAACAAGCGCGGGCAGAAGGTCATCCTCTTCACCGACGACTCCAACGGCGCGGAAAACATGGGGATGTACAAGCCTATTCCGTTCTTTATGAGCAGCCGGGGCTATGGCATGTTTCTCCACGAAACGGCCCCGATGACACTCGACTTTGGCGTCGATTTTATCGGCCACAGCACCCTCATGCTCGGCGACGACGACCTCGACCTGTTCGTCTTCCTGGGCGAGCCGAAGGACGTCCTCGACGCGTACACCGACCTCACCGGCAAAGCCCCTATGCCACCCCTCTGGTCGTTTGGCACGTGGATGAGCCGCATCACCTACTTCTCCGAAGAACAGGTGCGCGACGTAGCCGCCAATCTTCGGCAGCACCGCATCCCCAGCGATGTCATCCACCTGGACACCGGCTGGTTTGAGACAGACTGGCGCACCGACTACCGATTCGCCCCCTCCCGTTTCGACGATCCACAGCAAATGATCGACGACCTCAAGGAGGACGGTTTTCACATCAGCCTCTGGCAACTGCCCTACTTCGTCCCGAAGAACCGGCTCTTTCCTGAAATCGTCGAGCAGGGCCTTGCCGTGCGCGACGCTGCGGGCGACCTGCCGTATGAAGACGCCATCCTCG
>DATGCC010000729.1:0-4172 GCA_035312345.1 Rhodothermales bacterium | reverse complement strand
CCGACGCTGCGATGGACAATGCGCACCACGTCACGACCTACGATCTGGTCAACCAGCGCGTTATTGCCAATGCCATCGAGCCACGGAGCGCCATCGGTGACTACAACAGCGCCCGCGACGAATACACACTCTACACCTCGTCACAGAACCCACATCTCATTCGCTTGCTGCTCTGCGCGTTCGTCACCGGGTTGCCAGAGCACAAGGTGCGCGTCATTTCGCCGGATGTAGGCGGTGGCTTCGGGTCGAAGATTTTTCACTATCCCGAGGAAGTCATCATGACGTGGGCAACGCGGCAGGTCGAGCGCCCTGTGAAGTGGACCGCCGAACGCAGCGAAAGCTTCGTGACGGACGCCCACGGGCGCGACCACGTCTCGAAAGCCGAGATGGCGTTCGATGAAAACGGCATCATTACCGGCTTGCGCGTGCGTACCCTCGCCAACCTGGGCGCGTACCTCTCCACGTTTGCAGGGGCGGTGCCGACGTACCTCTACGGCACGCTGCTCGCCGGGCAGTACAAAACACCGAACATCCACGTTGAGGTCAAAGGCGTCTTCACGCATACGGTCCCCGTGGATGCCTATCGCGGAGCCGGGCGGCCCGAGGCGACGTTCCTCGTCGAGCGGCTGATGGATCTGGCGGCAAAGGAAATGGATACCGACCCGGCGGAACTGCGGCGTAAGAATTTCATCCAGCCGGACGAGTTTCCGTACCAGACGCCCGTGGCGCTGCAATACGATAGCGGCAACTACGAAGGCGCGCTGGATGAAGCGCTGGCGATGATCGGCTACGATGACCTGCGCCAGGAACAGGCCGAGGCCCGCGAGCAGGGCCGGTTGCTTGGCATTGGTTTTTCGAGCTACATCGAAGCGTGTGGCATTGCGCCGTCGGCGGTCGTTGGGTCGCTCGGAGCACGGGCCGGGTTGTACGAGAGCGGCATGATCCGTGTGCATCCGACGGGCAAGGTGGAGGTCTTTACCGGATCGCATTCGCACGGACAGGGGCATGAGACGACCTTCGCCCAACTCGTGGCCCACCATCTGCAAATCCCGATGGAAGATGTCGAAGTGGTCCACGGCGACACCGCAAAAGTACCGTTCGGGATGGGCACCTACGGCTCACGCAGCCTCGCGGTGGGCGGCAGCGCGCTCTTCAAGGCGCTCGAAAAGGTGAAGGACAAAGCCCGCAAGATCGCTGCGCACAAACTCGAAGCCGCCGAGGAAGACCTCGACTACACCGACGGTCAATTCGTCGTTAAAGGGACCGACCGCTCGGTGGGCTTCGCCGACATCTCGCTGACAGCGTACGTGCCGCACGATTATCCCGAAGGCTTGGAGCCGGGATTAGAGAGCAACGCCTTCTACGATCCCGCCAACTTCACCTACCCGTTCGGCACCCACATCAGCCTTGTCGAGATCGAGCCCGACACGGGCGTTGTGAAGATCCTTCGCTACATCGCTGTCGATGATGTGGGCAACGTCATCAACCCGATGATCGTGGACGGGCAGGTGCATGGCGGCATCGCGCAGGGGGTCGGACAGGCGTTGCTCGAAGGTGCGGTCTACGACGACAGCGGCCAGCTTATCAGCGGCACCTACATGGATTACACGATGCCGCGTGCCGACGACTTTCCCAACTTCGAGGTAAGCCGCACCGTGACGCCGTGTCCGCACAACCCGCTCGGCGTGAAAGGTGCGGGCGAAGCGGGCACCATTGCCGCCACGGCTTGCATCGCCAACGCGGTCGTGGATGCCCTCTGGCACAAAGGCGTCCGCGACATCCGTATGCCAATGACCCCCGAGCGTGTGTGGCGTGCTCTGCATGGGACCACCGGTGGCGACGGGCAGGCGGGCGCTGCGCCGACGATGTAGCAGTCTGTTCTCTGATGTCTCTTTTACCCTGAAAAACTTCTGAGCAATGATTCCTTACGAATTTGAATACAAGCAAGCTGGCTCGGTCGACGAGGCCGTGAGCCTGCTTTCCGAGCATGGCTACGACGCGAAGCTGCTGGCCGGTGGGCACAGCCTCATTCCAGCGATGAAGCTCCGCCTGAGTGCGCCCAAAGTGCTAATCGATGTCTCCGGCGTCAGTGGCCTCGCCGACATCAGCGAGAGCGACGGGCAGCTACATATCGGGGCACTCACCACCCACCGGAGGGTCGAAATCTCGGATCTGGTTAAACAGCATTGCGGCGTACTGGCCGAGACGGCGGGCAGGATTGGCGATCCGCAGGTGCGCAACAAAGGCACCATCGGCGGGAGCATCGCCCACGCAGACCCCGCCGCCGACTACCCCGCGCTCGTCCTTGCCCTCAATGCCACAATCCATCTTACCGGGCCGTCGGGTAGCCGTAGCATCGCAGCAGATGACTTCTTCCAGGACTTTTTCGCCACGGCGTTGAACGACGATGAGGTCATCACTCACGTCAGCTTTCCTGTGTTGGAAGGCGGTGCGGGTGCGGCCTACGCCAAGTTTGCCAACCCGGCGTCGCGCTATGCGGTCGTTGGTGTGGCAGCTAAGGTGACCGTTCAGGGAGGCGTTTGCACCGAGGCACGGGTTGCCATCACCGGGGCCGCCTCACACGCTTTCCGGGCGACAAACGTGGAAGAAGCGTTGACGGATAACACGCTCGATGAGGACACCATCAAAGCCGCACTTGACGGCAAGTTCAACGAGGCCGATTTGATGAGTGACTTGAGCGGCAGCGCCGCATACCGTGCCCACCTCTGTGCCGTCATGGGCAAACGTGCGCTGTTGCAAGCCGCCGAACGTGCCGGTTGAGCTAGCATGATGTGTGAGAGGGTGGGCGTATGGGTGTTTGGGAGGGAAGCTCTCTCTCACTCCTATCCTTCCATCCTCCCAACCTCCCAAACACGTAGTATGCAGCCTTTTTCCTCGATAGACGACATTCAGCAGGCGCTCAACGCGCAAAACTATATTGCCGAGCGTGGGCTGGCGACGACGCTGTTCCTCGCGCTCAAAATGGGGCGGCCGCTGTTCTTAGAAGGCGAAGCAGGCGTCGGCAAGACTGAAGTCGCCAAGGTGTTGTCGCGGTTGTTGGAGGTGCCGCTGATCCGGCTGCAATGCTACGAAGGGCTGGATGTTCACACCGCCGTCTATGAGTGGAACTACACGCGGCAGATGCTCCAGATCCGCCTGCTGGAAGCCACCGGGCACACCGACGAGGCGGAAATCGAGAGTGAAATATTCAGCGCCGAGTACCTCGTCAAGCGCCCGCTGCTCAAAGCCATCGAGCCCATCGAGAAGGGCGTGCCGGTATTGCTTATCGACGAGCTCGACCGCGCCGACGAAGAGTTTGAGGCGTTCCTGCTCGAACTGCTCTCCGACTTTCAGATCACCATCCCCGAACTGGGCACTATCAAAGCCGAGCAGCCGCCTATCGTCATCATCACCTCCAACCGCACCCGCGAGATCCACGACGCGTTGAAACGCCGCTGCCTCTACTACTGGATCGATTATCCCTCGCTCGAAAAAGAGTTAGCCATCGTCAAGAGCAAGCTGCCGGATTTGCCGGAGAAGCTGGCGCAGCAGGTCGTCGCCTTCGTGCAGGCATTGCGGAGCGCCGATCTCTACAAGCTACCCGGCGTCGCCGAAACGCTTGACTGGTCGAATGCGCTGATGGCTTTATCGGCCATCGAACTGGACCATAGCGTGGTAGACGACACGCTCGGCACGCTGCTCAAATACCACGACGACATCTCCCGCATCAAAGGTCCCGAAGCCCACCGCATACTCGACACGGCAAAGCAGATCGTATAACAAAACTGGTCGAACCCCCCGAGTCTTGTGTCTGCATCTCAAGTGCGGGACTGATGCTAACATTTATGGAGCTAACAGGTTATATTTCTGAGCAGTTTCTCAAGCAACAACATGAGAAGGTAAGTGCTATGACCGAAGAAGTTTTGGTAGGAATAATCTTGCTGATATTAGCTCTCATTGGTGCTGCCGTTCCGAGTATTGCGAAAGTAATAGATGGTGGAGTTAGTATTGATTCGGGACTTGACCAAATTATTTGCTACCGGACACTTTGACCGGTTTTAGCTCTGAAAGAGGAAAAGCCCGCGATCTGGTGTAGTTTGGGGTTGTCAAGATCCCACGCCACCAACCGACAGGCTTCTCCATGAGTGACAATGTACGACGCTTTGCCGCTG
>DATGCC010000728.1:0-2750 GCA_035312345.1 Rhodothermales bacterium | reverse complement strand
CGAAGCGGGATCGTTCAATCGGCACCAGGTAGAGCCGCCCGGTAGCCAAGTGCCGGGCAAGCTGCTCAAGGATGTCGTGATCGCTGTACCGGGAAAGCACGGCGGTCTGGAGGCTCCGGGCAGCCACCCCTCGTAAGGTGGTCATAGCCAACGAGTCGTTCAGAAACCCACGCAGAAAGCGCAACGCGGAAGACACATCGGAGAAGGACCGGGTTCGCTCGCCGGGCCGCAGCTCCTGCCCCGCTCGGATTTCAACATCCTGGAATGTACCGTGAAGCCTGATACCCATAATGCACCTCGGGTTACATCCTGGCCTGTTGCTGCTCAATGGCCGTTTTCCACTGCCGGGCTTGTCGTATACGGAGGCGCACTGTCTCGCCGCTAGCAAGCCACAGCACGAGGCGGTCGTCCGCCAGCGCATCGATTTGAAGAATGTGCCGGATTGATAGGTCGCGCCGGTAGCGTCCCTGCAATTGCCAGCCCGTCAGTTCCAGCCGGTCAGTGAAGAGCCGCGCGCGGGCGAACAATAGCGGAGGATTGCTGAAGGAGAACCGGTCCGTGCATTGAGCCCGCTCAGAAAGCGACATAGAAGCATATCAGGCTACAGGCAAGTGTTGTGCTGCATTGCACGCCTATAGCGTAGCAAAACGGCCTGGCGGATGTGCGCCGAAACCAGGTCAGGCTGCGACATGTCGCAAGGGGGAAAGCTTATGACGCATTCTCGCTGAAGGCCGAGGGCGAGAGGCCGAAGGCTTTGCGAAAGGCTTTGGAGAAATGGGCCGGCGATTTGAAGCCGACGGCGTAGGCCACCTCGGCGATGGTGCTGCTGTGCGTCTCCAGAAGTTGCCTGGCGCGCTCGAGACGCAGCCGGCGTAACAACTCAGCCGGCGTCTCGCCGGCGACTGCTGCCAGGCGGCGTTCCAGTTGGCGCCGGCTCAAACCGACGGCGTCGGCCATCGCCCCGGCGTTGAAGGTACTGTCACCCAGACGGGCTTCGACGACGGCGAGCACGCGCTTGAGGAAGGCCTCGTCCTCGGACTGAATCCTGATCCCGGCAGGCTGCACCACGACCTCCCGGCTGAACTGGTGCCGTGCCTGCTGGCGCGCCTGGATCAGCGTGGCCACGCGCGCCTTGAGTTCGCTCATGCTGAACGGCTTGACGATGTAGTCGTCAGCACCGCTCTCCAACCCTTGCACGGTCTCCGCTTCCCCGGCCTTCGCCGTCAGCAGGACGACCGGGATGGTGCGCAACCGCTCGTCGGCTTTGAGAGCGCGGCAGAGGGCATAGCCATCCATCTCCGGCATCATCACGTCACTGATCACCAGGTCGGGCTGTGCTTCACGGGCCGCCGCCAGCCCCGCCGCCCCGTCGGCAGCCTCCAGGATGTGGTACGTAGCCTCCAGGTGCTTGCGCAGAAACCCTCGCACTTCGGCGTTGTCCTCAACGATTAAAATTTTCGGCGAGCCGAAGATTTCAAAGGGTTGAGGAGGTGGGGTCTCGCTGGGCTCAAGGACGGCTTGCTCGAGCATGCTAGCTCCATTGCCTCCGGTGCGGACCTCCGCATCAGGTTGCGTAGGGCTAGCGATTCCTTTTTCTAGCGAAAAAGGGATACGCACGATGAATGCGCTGCCGAAGCCGGGCTCGCTCTCGACCAGGATCCGGCCTCCGTGCTGCTCTACCAACTCTTTGGCCAGGGCCAGCCCGATCCCGGTGCCGCTCTGCACCCGCGTCGTAGCGCCGGTAACCTGCTCGAAGCGATCAAAGATCCGAGGTAACGCTTCTCTGGGTATACCCGGCCCGGTGTCTTTCACCACGGCCTCCACCACGCGTTCTTCTCCTATCCGCCGGGTGCCCAGCGTCACCCAGACCTTGCCGCCCTCCGGCGTGAACTTCAGCGCATTGGACAGCAGGTTGCTGAAGACCTTTTCCAGATTTTCCGGGTCGAAAGATAGCGGTTGCGACGCCTGCTCGGACTGGAACTGCAAGGTGAGTTGTCGCCGTTCGGCGAGCGGGACAAAGGCCTGTACCAGATCGCGCAGGAACCCGGCAACATCGCCCGGTTGCCTGTGCAGCCCCATACGGCCGGATTCGATCTGGGCAAGGTCCAGCAATTGATTGACCAGGCGAAGCAATCGCCGCGCATTTTGCAGGATGCGTCGATGCTGCTCTTGAAGATCAGGAGCCAGCGTACCATGCGTGCCGGCAAGCAGGTCTTCGAGCAGCCCGGTGACGAGCGTCAGCGGCGTTCGGAACTCGTGGCTTATGTTGGCAAAGAAACGGCTCTTGGCCTCGTCCATTTCCAGCAGCCGCCGGGCCTGTTCCTCTGTCTTCTGCTTCTCGGCGACCAGCGCCTGGGTCCGTTCTTCTACCAGCGCTTCCAGGGCTCGCGCCCGCGCCTTCAGGTTCCTGACCCGCATCCGGTATCCGATAAAGGCTACGGCGAAGAGTCCCAGCAGACAAAGCACGTAGAACCAGGTGGTTTGCCAGAACGGAGGCAGGATCACGAGCCGGATCGACGTCCCCCCTTCATTCCAGACCCCGTCGCTGTTGGCGGCCTTGACACGGAAGACGTAGGTGCCTGGATGCAGGTTGGTGTACGTGGCCGACCGCTGGGAGCCGGCCATCACCCAGTCCTCATCGAATCCGTCAAGCCGATAGGCATACTGATTCTGCTCCGGGTTGAGGTAATGGAGCGCGACGAATTCGAACGTGAGCATCTTCTGCCGGTGGCCGAGACGGATCTCTTCCG